>JAZOAJ010000145.1:0-5704 GCA_045595385.1 Lachnospiraceae bacterium
AAATACATGGTTAACCGCTATGAGCAGATAGAGCTTTTCTCCCGGGCGGAATACAAAAGGCGTCTGGACGGTATCAGGCGCATCATGAAAGAGCAGGAGGCTGATACTGCCCTGTTTCTTGAGTGCGGTGAAGAGGCATACGACCACTGGCTCACAGGGCAGAGATATCTCGATCTGATCATCGTTCCTGCGGCAAATGAATGTGTCGGCGTGTGCATGAGCGAACTGAACGAAGCTCTGTGTGATGATCCTGCAGCAACAGACTTCGGCAGATATTTTCTCCAGAAAAAACCTGACATGGTCTGTGACGGTGTGCGGTTCATCGGTCACGCCCCTGACAGTATCCTGGCTGATATCATTGCCGCGGGCAGTCCAAAAAAGATCGGGCTCGTTCTGCCCGTCAACATGAACGCATCCCTTTATGACGAGATCAAAAAGCGTCTGCCCGGCGTGGAATTTACAGACATATCCATCCCTGTTGCTAAATTCCGTTCTGTTAAGAGCGATGAGGAAATGTACGCGATCATGCAGTCACGGAACATGCAGATGAAGGTCATGGAAGCCCTGCCGCAGATATTCAGGCTGGGACGGACGATCGGTGAGATGCAGCACGAAGTGAGCAGCCTCTTCATGGAGATGGGCTCAACCGGCGTAAGGAACGGAAACATCCACTATGAAGGTCCCATGGATGCTCCCGGAGGACCCCGTGATGGGTCACCTGATCACAGGCTTCAGATCGGGGACCGCATGAGCGCTCTTTTTGAAGTTCCCGGTCCCGGACATCAGTGCATAGCATTTGAGCGTCACTACAGCATAGGCGCGCCATCAAAAGACTATGAAAATGCCGTTAACAATGCCATAGACGTCCATAACTATGCGGTATCCCAGATGAAGCCGGACAGCCTGTCACTGTCACAGATAGCTGATAAGACCCGCGAATATGTACACAGCAAAGGTCTGGAGCTTTTCGAGAGCTGGGGCTGGAACTGGATGCACAGCATGGGCGCATTCTTCTATGACCAGTTCTCGCTTGAAGACTATACGGACCACCTCCCGCTGATCGAAGGTCAGATGCTGCACTGCCATCCTTTGATCTACAGGTATTTTCCCGAGATCGGACCGGATGTACGCGAGGGCATTCATCTGGTAAACACATACCGCATAGGACCTGACGGAGCCGAGGATCTGATAGGGATCCCCAAGGATCTCGTGGTCCTGTTTGAATAGGGAGGAGGCTGAACATGGGATCAATTAAAAAAGACCGTATTGAACGTGTAAAGAAACTCATGAATGTTCATGACCTGGACGCCGTGCTCGTGTCCAACTGTTCCGTGGGCAATCTTAAGACCTGGCTGCTTGCCGAAGAAGGCATGCCTCTGCATATACCTTTCAACCGCAACAACCTGTGTCTGGTAACATCCGCAGGCGAGGTCACCGAATTATGCGCGAGAATGCCTCATCCGTGTGACTGGTACAAGTATCCGCTTATCACAGAGACCGACCTGGCACCTTTCTTGCCAAATAAACGGCTGGGACTGGTTAATCCCACATACCTTAAAAAAGCTGTAAGAGATGATCTTATTGAAAAATACGATGTGCAGCTGATCGATGTAAGCGATGAATTTCATCTCCTGAAGATGGAGAAAACTGCGGAAGAGATCGATGGCATCCGCAGAGCTGCTGCTCTCTTCGACCGCGCTTTTACATCGGTCCCCATGATACTCACCGGCGAGCATACCGAAAGGGAGATCGCTGTAGGCATCCGCAACCGCTTCCGCGAGATGGATGCTGAATGTGAGGATCTGCAGAGCAGTACCATGCTCTCCATGACATCCGCTCCGGACGGCGCTCCTTCTGAAGCTGAGCCCATACTCTGGCCCGGAAGAAGGGTTGTTTACGGCGACCGCATAAACATCCGGATCAACGGATACATGCCGGGCGGGTTTGCATCAGCCATAGCCCGCACATTTGTGATAGGAGATCCGCGTGAAGAAACCATACAATACTGGAACATGGCTGTTTCCGCCCAGAAGCTGATAGCAGAAAATGCCAAACCCGGAATTACCGTTAAAAACCTCATGGACCTGTTCCGGGAAAAGATACTCGTTCCTGCCGGGCTCAAAGAAAGCTCTGAGAACCAGATCTACGGTATCGGTGCGGGAATAAGTGAAGCTCCGCGCAACATAGACAGTACAAGAGAGATCCCGCTGGCAGAAGGAATGACCCTGGTCATCGCTCCTGTCATCAGGCCGGAAGGCAAGGATCCTTACTGCATCGGAGATGTGTTCGTGATCACCAAAGACGGCGCCGAAAGGCTGAACAGGACTTCATCTGAGCTGTATGTATTAAAATGATAATAACGGGGATCATGACATGAACAGGAAAAAAACTCTATTTATAATCCTTGCCGCCGCTCTTTATCTGGTGCTTCTTGCAATCCTTGTTTTATGCGAGCGCATCGCACCGGGCGCGAATATCCGCAATTTCGGTGATGCCATCTGGTATTCGCTTGTCACGCTGACAACTGTCGGATACGGAGACCTGTTCCCGGTGTCTGCCGCAGGACGGATCATAGGAGTGGTATTCATTCTTTTAAGCCCTCTTGTGATCTCTGCAGTCATCATTGCAGTCATAAGCTTTATCCGTGTGAAGGTGATCCCCTTCTTCAGGATGCAGGCCCTTAAAGGCCATGACTGCAGTATTTTTTCATGCGATAATGAAGCTGCTGAAGCGCTGGCCGGAGACATTTTAAAAAATGATCCCTCAAGCCGCATTATTTTCTGCTGCTCCGAAAAGGCGGTAAAAGGATCCTCCTTTGAAAACAGCAAAAACAGGCTTTACCTTCCCTCTGATATTACGGACGTGGTGTGTAAGCTGTCACAGCAGAAAAAAGGCCGAAGAGTGTTCCTGATATCAGATGACATATATGAAAACTATGCCAACGCCCGGATGCTGAACGGATCCGGCGCTGATATCTGGTGCCGGGGCGAGGAGACTTATCAGAACGGAAATGTAAATTATTTTAATGACTTTGAGTGCTGCGCAAGACTCTTCTGGCATGAGCACCCTCTTGAAAGCGGGGAAAAGCTGCTGATCCTGGCAGGTGACGGCAAAACCGCTCAGGCTCTTCTGGATCAGGCCGTGCTCATAAACTGCCGCACGCCTTTTATCCGGACCGTGTATCATGTGTTTGGGAATTGGGAGGAATACATGGATTTCCATCCTCAGATCGTGTCATATTTTTCATCCGGCCCGGAAAGAAACGGACGTGATGAGATCATTTTCCATTCAGAGGCGTGGAACAAAGACCATGAGCTGCTGAAAAAAGCCGACAGGCTGATCTTCTGCAGTGACGACCCTAAAGAAAACGCGGAAAATTACATGAAAACAAAGCGTAATGTCGCCTGCTGCGCCAGACTTTTTGCTGCTGCCCGCGGCTGCCCGCTACCTCAGGATTCTTTCGGGGACATACGATCCATTTTTACCGAAGATCTGGTCGTAAAAAACAGGCTTGACGGATTTGCAAAAGATCTTCATGAAAAATACAGCGGACGATCTGCTGCAGATGAACCCGGATGGGATGAACTGCCGCTTTTCCTTAAAAACTCAAACAGGGCCGCCGCAGATGCCATAATGACTAAGATCGGCATACTTCTCGGAGACGGCCGGGATAATGATAAACAGACACGCGAGGATGCTTACGGGGTCTGGAATGAGTCCGCAGATAAAGAGCCTTTCAGGCAGAATGAGCACGAACGCTGGATGCGGTTCCATTATTTATACAACTGGACATGCGGACCGGAAAAGAGTGAAGAATTAAGGACGCATCCATGTCTGGTCAGCTACGGACTTCTTCCCGAAGAAGAGAAAGTAAAAGATGACAGCGCATGGGAACAGCTTGGCAGTCTCTAAGGCACTTTAAACCGGAAATGAGGAAGACTTGAGATGATCAAACCGATAATAATGGTAATAATACTGGGGGCGTTATTTACTGCAGCAGTGCTGAACCTTGCCGCGGATAACCTGGTTAGGAAGGTTGTGCTCAGATGCGCGATCATAATCGCTGCTGTCGTCGGAGCGGTATTCTACGGATACGGTTACGCATACTGCAACGGCTTCAACGTCTCATCCCTTTTCAGAGCTCTGCTTGCCATGTGCCGCATGCTTGCAGGTATCAACGATTATTCCAATGTTGCAGCTTCTCCGCTGCTTCAGAACAGTATCGGGGTTACCCTGTTCTGGATCGGCCATTTCTGCGGCTTTTATGTTACCGCAAGCGCTGCCATCACTACTCTCGGTGAAAAGCTCCTTAGGACCATACGTGCCACCCTGCTGCGGAGGGGCCCTCTCCTTCTGATATTCGGGGTCAATGACGCATCCGTTGCATATGCAAAAGACATGGCTGAAAAGAAACACAGGTCAGTGCTCTTTGTGGACCCTGATGACAGTTCGTCCTATGAGAGTACGATCAGGTCTTTTGGAGGGGTGATCGAAAAGAGCGGCGATGCGGTCTCCCCATGCAGACGTTTTCTTTCCAGGATCAATTTTAAGCCGGGCAGCCGCCGCCTCGAACTGGCTGCACTGCATTCAGACGGAAGGAAGAATCTTAAATATGCATCCGAACTTCTGGATGTCATGACCGAAGCCGGCATCTCACCGGCACAGACAAGCCTCATCATATCAGGTGCCGGCGAGAAGGCGTCTTCCCTGCAGGTAAAAGAGGGAAAAGGATTTGGCAGCGTCCTGTCATTTGATGACTATGAACTGACGGCACGGCTTGTGATGAGGGATCTTCCCCCCTGCGAAATGCTCTGTTTTGATGAACATGGAAAAGCCATGGAAGATTTCCATGCAGTCATACTCGGCTACGGGCGCATGGGAAGGGCAATCCTTGAAAACCTCATATGCAATGCGCAGTTCTGCGGCAGTACCTTCAGAACTGATATTTTTGATCCCGGCCCGCAGAACGGATTTTTGCACGGACAAAAATATATCGATCAGTATAATATCAGTTTTCATCCGGAGAACGGAAAATCCGAAGAGTTTTATGAATACCTTGAAAACAGCATTGAAACCATTAACTGCATCTACATATGTACCGGAAGCCCTGATGACAACAGAGAGATAGCGGAAGATCTGGAGAGATGGTGCGGTTTAGGAAAAAAGCCGCCCATGATCATCCAGGTATCAAAAGGCGCCTATTATGCGGAAGACGGGAACGGCTGCTGCTTTGAGTGCACCAATGTCTACAGCAGTGATGTGCTTGACATACGGCGCATTGATGCGATGGCTATGCAGATCAACCACATGTATTCCGGTTCGGGCAGCGATGCCGCAAAGGACTGGGAAACCTGCGGATACTTCGCCCGGCTGAGCAGCAGGGCGAGCGCGGATTTCTATCCTGCAATGCTTCGCGCATCAGGCAGGACAGCCGAACAGGTGCTCTCGGGTGACTGGCCGCCCGATAAGGAAATGCTCGAAAACCTTGCTGTAACCGAACACAAGCGCTGGTGTGCTTTTCATCATGTCATGGGCTTTGATACGATGCCTGACGAAATATATGAGAAACGCGCAGCCGCATATCTTGAAGAAAAAGGGAAAAACGGCAGCAGTTCAATAAACATCGGCAAGGATATGGAAGCTCATCTCCACGCATGTCTCATTCCCTGGCAATATCTAGATGCGCTGTCCGAACGTGAAAATG
>JAZOAJ010000146.1:0-3700 GCA_045595385.1 Lachnospiraceae bacterium
CCACGGGAAGCACCGGAGAAACGTCCGTCTGTGATCAGGGCAACGCTTGCGCCAAGTCCCATTCCCACGATGGCGGATGTCGGGTTGAGCATCTCTCTCATTCCGGGGCCGCCCTTAGGGCCTTCGTAGCGGATGACAACAACATCTCCCGCAACGATCTTTCCGTTATATATAGCCTGGATGGCGTCTTCCTCTGAGTCAAATACTCTGGCAGGGCCGGAGTGCTGCATCATCTCAGGGGCAACTGCGCTCTGTTTTACGACACATCCGTCAGGAGCGACATTTCCCTTAAGGACAGCAATTCCGCCGCTTTCAGAGAACGGATTGTCGATCGGCCTGATAACTTCAGTGTTGAGATTTACAACTCCTTCGAGGTTCTCCTTCATGGTCTTTCCGGTAACAGTCATTACGTCAAGGTCAAGGAGATCCTTCTTTGTGAGCTCTTTCATTACTGCGTATACGCCGCCGGCTCTCTCGAGGTCTTCCATGAAGGTGTCGCCTGCCGGAGCAAGGTGGCAGAGGTTAGGAGTATGAGCACTGATCTCGTTGCTCTTGTCAAGGCTGATCTCCAATCCGCATTCATGAGCGATTGCCGGAAGATGGAGCATTGTGTTGGTAGAGCATCCGAGAGCCATGTCAACAGTCTCTGCATTGTCAAAGGCAGCAGGTGTCATGATGTCACGGGGCCTGATGTCTTTGTTCACAAGCTCCATGATCTGCATGCCGGCCTTCTTCGCAAGGCGGATACGGGCTGAGAGCGGAGCAGGGATGGTTCCGTTTCCGGGAAGCGCCATGCCAATGGCTTCGCACAGGCAGTTCATGGAATTCGCTGTATACATGCCTGAGCATGAACCGCATGAAGGGCAGGCGTTCTGTGTGTAATCCTCTACGCCTTCTTCATCGAGAGTGCCTGCATGGTAAGCGCCGACAGCCTCAAACATATGTGAAAGGCATGTGCGTCTGCCGTCTTTAAGATGTCCTGCGAGCATCGGTCCGCCTGAGCAGAAGATCGCGGGAACGTTAAGTCTTGCAGCAGCCATAAGAAGTCCGGGAACGTTCTTGTCGCAGTTGGGGATCATTACGAGTCCGTCGAACTGATGGGCAAGAGCCATTGCCTCGGTGGAGTCAGCGATAAGGTCCCTTGTGACAAGGGAATACTTCATGCCGATGTGGCCCATTGCGATACCGTCGCATACAGCGATAGCCGGGAACATGATGGGAGTTCCTCCTGCCATGCGGACACCTGCCTTTACGGCATCTGCGATCTTGTCCAGGTGCATGTGACCGGGAACGATCTCGTTATATGAGCAGACAACGCCGATGAGCGGGCGGTTGATCTCCTCTTCAGTAAGTCCGAGAGCTACCATTAGGCTTCTGTTGGGAGCTCTGTCAACGCCTTTTTTGATAAAATCTGAATTCATGATATTCTCCTCTTTGATGTAGAATAATTAATAATATCATAAAGTACGCTATTATGGCTATGTATAATAAAAAAGCATAACGAAAAGCCCCTGAATGAGGGGCTTTTCTATCCGGCATTGATCTGGATTTCCCAAAACTCGGCTTTTTACATGATTATTAGCATTGATCGCCGTGATTTGGGAAGGCCCCCGTTCAGGGGCAGAGGATCATTCGCTAAAGAGGAAGATGATCTTGCTCGATGTCCAGATGTTATCTTCGTATTCGGCTTCGATCACGGATGCGCCGAGCGGTACTTCAAAAGAAACTGTGCCGACGGCCTTCTTCCCGGACGAGAGCGTTGCGCTCAGATCATCGTCCCTTACATAGCAGCCGTCACACTTTACTCCGTCTGCGTAGCATTGGAAGCTGAACGAGCTGATGCTATGGTCTGAAGAAGAAGTGTTTTCTACTTCAAACTCAAATGTAACGTAGCGGTAACCTTCTTTGGGCTGCACGAATTCATTATCGCTGTCATACTGATAGCAGTTTACAAATGTGATCGAAAGATCCCCCTCGGCAGTCTGACCGACTGTGTAGGCATTTTCGGATACAGCTGAATTTGTCTCAGCAACAAAATCACTGTATAACTCCCCCTCATATACAAGAGAAAACTTCTCTTTTCCGAAAAGGCTTACAGAGTGTTCAACAAGGATCTCCTCTGCGTTTTCAGGAACTTCGAAGTAGAGAATGCCCTCAGCAGTCCTTCCTGCCGAAAGGGATGCGGAAAGAGAGTCATCCAGATAAAGCTGGTCCATTGAATATCCGTCCGCATAGCATTCGAAGTCAAATGATGACAGTACTTCATCCGAACTGCCGATGTTTTCGCAATACAGTTTCAGATAGATATATTTGAACCCTTCTTTAGGCTGGATGAACTGATTGTCAGAATTATAATCTCCGCTGCAGACGTAAACGACCTTCATGTCTTCCACTTGAAATGCGTCCCCCACATGGAACTCATCTCCGCCTTTGACGGCCGGAAGCTGCTCAGCTGCTTCAGGTGTTTCGCTCACAGCTTCTGTAGCTGTTTCAGTCTTTTTGGCAGATGCGGACGCAGATGATGAAGATGATCCCCCGCATCCGAAGATCCCTGTGAAGCATAAGGCTGCCAGTGTCATGGAGCATAATAAAACGGCAAAAGTTTTTTTCATGGTACAAACCTCCTTTTGCCGCTGATTTTAACAAAAGCCTGTGAACGGTGTTGCCACCGTTTTGGGGGAATAAAAAACCGGGTCAGTCAGGGTCCCGGCTTTGGTGCAGTTCTTCAAGACCGTTTTCTTTTAGAAGGTCGTTTACTGCATTGACATCGTGCATGTTGTTGTTCAGGGCGACGATCATGGCCGCATCTCTGGGGGCGCGGGCGTAAAGCGGCGCCATTTTATACAGCTGAAGAGCCTTGTTTGTCTCATCAAGTGAAAAACCGGCAGCCAGGCAGAGCCTTATTATGTAGTCCCGCTGTTTTGTCCGCTTTTCTCCGGAGATAAGTTTATAGCCATACTTTTCAGACAGGTCAGCCATTAAGAACACTTCCTGCTGAGTAAGACCCTTTTCGCGGATCTTCGAACGCATGTATTCGGAAAAAGCTCCGTCATCCACGATATTTTCTTCGTGTTCGGCCAGGTATTTTGATATGTCATCCGGCCTGGCGGATCTCAGGACTTCATTTAATCTGTCTGTTGTTTTCATAAAGCCTCCAACTATAGTGATTGATTAACTACTGCGAATATAAGCATTAAGATAAAGAATATGGAAGCACCCGCAAGGATGATCAGGATTATTTTCAGCCATAACCATTTTATCCCGGCTAGTTCAAGGATCTTCCAAACGTTTCCGTAGTTGAAAAAATAGAATATCATCACCAGTCCGACAAAGATATAAGCGATCCTGTTCGCCCAAAGCTTAGGCGTACCGGCATTATCCACGCGCAGAGACAGGCCGGTAAGAAAAAGCAGTCCATAGCCTAATACCGCAAGGATCATCTTCCACACGTGTCCGCTCCTGAATCCGGGCGGAAGCCATTTGTGGTATGAATGGTCTTTCCCGGTGACGAGCTTTCCTTTTGGCATGTTTATCTTATTCAGGGCAACGGCGAGTTCAGTGGCTGAACCGTACCTTTCTGACGGATCGAGCCGGGTGCACTTGTCGATCACCTCTCCAAGCGGTCCGCCTGCTTTTTGGACCGAGGGGAGCTTTCCTGTCAGCATTTCATTCAAGAGTATGCCGGCAGCATAGATGTCGG
>JAZOAJ010000147.1:0-13046 GCA_045595385.1 Lachnospiraceae bacterium
GCTTCCTGAGCTTCCTTTTCCTTATCGCCCTTTGCGAATACCAGGACTCTGACTTCCTTTCCTGTTCCGTTGGGAAGGACAACTGCTCCTCTGATCATCTGATCAGCACGGCGTCCGTCGCATCCGGTCCTGATGTGGACTTCAACGGTCTCATTGAACTTAGCTGTTGCATTCTTCTTTACGAGAGCGATAGCGTCATCAACATCGTAAAGAGTTCCGCGCTCTACCTGAGCTGCTTTCTCAATATACTTCTTTCCGCGTTTCATTTAAAATACCTCCTGTGGTAATGGCAAGCCGTAAGGCTCTCCCACTTTATTTCAAGGCTTATGCCTTGCTTGCTTATATTATTCCTCGACAACAACGCCCATGGATCTGCAGGTTCCTGCGATCATGCTCATGGCTGCCTCAAGGCTTCCTGCATTAAGATCCGGCATCTTTGTCTCGGCGATCTTCTGAAGATCAGCCTTGGAGATGGTAGCGACCTTCTTCTTGTTGGGCTGTCCTGATCCTGACTCGATCTTGCATGCCTTCTTGATGAGGATCGGAGCCGGAGGTGTCTTTGTGATGAATGTGAAGCTCTTGTCAGCATAAACTGTGATGACAACAGGGATGATCATTCCTGCCTGATCAGCTGTTCTGGCATTGAACTCCTTTGTGAACTGTACGATATTGACACCCTTCTGACCAAGAGCAGGTCCTACAGGCGGTGCAGGTGTTGCCTTTCCTGCCTCTATCTGTAATTTGATATAACCATCGATCTTCTTTGCCATGGTAATCTTCCTTTCTTACTTTATAATTTCTTGATATCCATAAAGCTGATATCAACAGGTGTTTCTCTTCCGAACATGTCTACCTTGATGGTGACGGTCTGTTTGTTCTCATTTACGGTGAGGACCTTGCCGATGGTTCCCTCCCAGACTCCGCTCACGACTGTGACAACGTCGCCGACTTCGAATGAGATCATGATCTGCTCGCCTGCAGAGATGAGCGGTGTGATCTCCTCGTCGGAGAGCGGAACGGGTTTGGATCCCGGTCCGACGAATCCGGTTACGCCTCTTGTATTGCGGACAACATACCATGTGTTGTCATTCATGATCATGTTTACAAGAACATATCCGGGGAACTGTTTCTTCTGGACCTGCTTGCGTGTTCCGTTCTTGATCTCGATCACATCGTGGACCGGTACGGCAACTTCAAATATCTGATCCTGAAGTTTTCTGTTCTCTATTGTCTTTTCCAGGTTGGCCTTAACCTTATTCTCATATCCGGAATAGGTATGTATGACATACCAGTTTGCTCCTTCAGCCATATAAACTCCTTAATTAAGCTATCAGGCTTATAAGAGCCTGAATGCCTGTATCCAGTAACTTGATAAGAACACCGAGAATGATCGTCGTGATGATGATCAGCACGGCTTGTCTGAAAGCTGACTGCTTGTCAGGCCAGATGATCTTCTTGAACTCACGCTTGACGTTCTCGAAAAAGCTCTTTTTATTTTTCTTTGAAGCAGCTGTATCAGACATGGATTATTTTGTCTCCTTATGCATTGTATGCTTACGGCAGAACTTGCAGTACTTCATAGTCTCCATTCTGTCCGGATGAGTTTTCTTGTCTTTCGTTGTGTTGTAGTTTCTCTGCTTGCACTCTGTGCATGCTAATGTGATCCTTGTTCTCACAAAAAATCCCTCCTTATAATATTAGTAGAAATAACACGCTTTTCTGTGCCTGAGGGACCCCGCGTCCGGAGCATAAATATAAAATTTAAAGCACAAAAAAAAGAGTTTTTTCGCTCTTGCCATACGAATATATCATAAGGCAATACATAAGTCAATTATTTTTTGATGGCAGTTACCTGGCTGTCTTCGACACCTTCCGAGGTCTCTTTCCTGAACACGACCTTGATCGTTGAGACAAAGCATTTGATGTCCAGCCACAGTGAATAATTCTGTATGTAGATGAGGTCCAGCCTCAGTTTGTTATAAGGTGTCGTATTGTATTTTCCGTAGACCTGGGCATATCCTGTGATGCCGCCTTTTACTTTGAGACGGTAGACAAACTCCGGTACATTTTCCATGTACTCCTTCATGATCTGGGGCCGCTCCGGTCTCGGGCCTACCATGGACATGTCGCCTATGAACACATTGAACAGCTGCGGCAGTTCATCCAGATGGCTCACCCTGAGCACTCTGCCTACCTTTGTGACCCTGGGGTCATGTTTCTGCGAGAGCTGGGCTCCCATCTTCTCGGCATCGACCTTCATGCTCCTGAACTTGATTATGTTAAAGACTTTTGCGTCCCTGGTAAGCCTTTCCTGTCTGTAGAATACAGGACCTTTATCCTCCATGTGGATAAGGATGGCTACGACCAGCATGACGGGGCTGAATACCGTGATCATAAGTCCTGATACGACGATATCAAATATACGCTTAATGAACTTCTGTTCTACGGAAAGCCCGTAATTCTTGAGCAGGAAGATCTGGGTGTCCCCGACATGGACGTCGCTCGCGCTCCTGATCAGGATATCTGATAATTTGGGGAGCATGTATACGCGTTTTCCGATCTCGTAGCAGTATTTTACAAGATCGTTCCTTCTCTGGGCGGGGATGTCGGATATAAGTATCGATTCATATTCCGAGATCCTCTTTTTGATCACCTCGATATCCTCGTCCGAGCTGATGGTCTCCTTGACTATGTAGCGCTCGCTCTTTGAGTTAATGGTGAACACTATGTCTTTATAGGAATAATCTCCGTGGATAAGGAGCATCCTCCTTGTCGGAAAAAGTATCAGATTGACCTTTTTCGCAGCAATTATCCAGATGCCTGTGAGCACTACTTCCCCGGCGAACATGGCAAGCAGCGGCCATACCGGAACATACACACGCGTTGCAAGGACTATGATGAAGTAACTCAAGACATTTACAACGATCTGGGTAGCCAAATGGGAGAAAAGGATGTCGATCCTGCGGCTCGACATCTTGAACGCACCGAATACTTTTCCGAACACAAAAAGAAGGATCGGATACGAGGCAACAATAGCCCAGTTTCCTCTCCTGAACAGCGGGATCTCCGCCATGTACTGGTATAGAGTTGTCCATATTATAAGATAGATCACGGAAAAGACTGCGAAAATGAACGCAACCTCTATGAACTCCGTGAGCCTCTTGTACTGGTCCCTGTTTTTCATCATCTGTAACCTGTGGGGTTATTGCTCTGCCATCTCCAGGCATCTTCGCACATTTCTTCAATGCCGCGTTTTGCTTCCCAGCCAAGTTCCTTCTTTGCCAGCGCCGGATCCGCATAGCATACGTCAATGTCACCCGGGCGCCTGTCTGCGATCACATAAGGAAGGTCCTTTCCGCATGCTTTGCTGAACGCCCTGATCATCTCAAGTACGCTGTAACCGTTGCCGGTCCCGAGATTGTAGATCTTAAGTCCCGGGTTATCACTTATCTTCTCAAGGGCTTTAACATGACCATAAGCAAGATCCACGACATGGATATAATCTCTTACGCCAGTTCCGTCCTTGGTATCATAATCATTTCCAAATACATTTATGTGATCAAGCTGGCCGACAGCCACCTTTGCAATGAAAGGGAGAAGATTGTTGGGGATCCCCTGGGGATCCTCACCCATCAGGCCGCTCTTGTGAGCTCCTATCGGATTGAAATATCTGAGCAGGATGACATTCCAGCTGCTGTCTGCCGCATGGATGTCCTGCAGTATCTGCTCTATCATGAGCTTGGTCCTTCCGTAGGGGTTGGTAACCTCACCGACCTTGAAATCCTCGCGGATGGGAACACTCTCAGGCTTGCCGTAAACAGTCGCAGAAGAAGAGAATATGATGTTTTTGCATCCGCTCTCCTTCATTGCTTTTAATAGAGTGATCGTTCCGGCTATGTTGTTGTCATAGTATTCAAGCGGCTTTGAGGAAGATTCGCCAACAGCCTTCAGGCCTGCGAAATGGATGACAGCATCAGGGGCTTCTTTCCTGAATATGTCAAGGAGCAGGTTCTGATCCCTTATGTCTCCCTCATAGAATACAGGCTCAGTCCCGGTGATCTTTGCCACCCGGTTCAGCGATTCCGCCGAAGAGTTGACCAGATTGTCAACCACTACGACATCATGTCCCGCTTCAATGAGCTCAACCAGTGTATGACTTCCTATAAAACCGGTCCCGCCGGTAACCAATACTTTCAATTTATGTTATCCTTTCCTGTCAGGGCTGGGCAGTCGTTGTTTCCTGCCCCAGTGTATCCGCTGTAGTCTCTGCCGTTGTCTCGGCTGTAGTGGCCTCTGTCGGTTTTTCCCTGATCCTTACTGTTATCACCACGTTTATGTTATTGTCAAAGATCTCTACTCCCTCAGGAAGGTATTCTGTAATATCTACCTTTACAACCACATCTTCCTTGGCGCCTGTTAGGGAAACCCTTGAGTTCGGTATCCTTATATAGTTCAGTCCTTCCAGGACCTCCTCGCTGCCCTTCAGCACCACGGAATCAAACGAGAACGAAATGTTGCCCACTTCATATCCTTCCGCCGGTGACCCGGTGGTCCCTGCCCTGAGTTCGACGGTCTTGATGGTGCTTACCTCAAATGTCACCAGCACCTCGGTGCAGTTAGTGGATATGTCATCTACTCCCGAGCTAACCGCACTTCCGGTATAGTCATAAAGGACCGGTGTTGCCCTTAATGTCACTCCGTCCGCGACATCATCAGTATTTATGACAGCCTCTATCCTTGTAATGGTATCAAGCGTGCTGCTAGGAGCCCTTACTTCTATCTCTTTGGGATCAACATTCACTGAATCCATGTTCTTGTCTTCGGGCAGTTCGCCAACATATACGACCTCCACAGGGATCAGCTTGCTGGAGATGTCTTCGAGCGTAAGTATCATGCTCGTGGTCTGGACCCTGATGACGACATCGTTTGCATATACCGCCTTACTGCCAGTGAGCTGGACCTTGATCGGAATGGCGTGCGTTATCGAGATCTCCTCATAGTTTGCATACGCGTAAAAATCATTTACCGTCAGGCCGCCGACAATGCTCTTCTTTCCGGTAACGACCACAGTAGCGGTCTCCCCTGAAGCTATTGACCAGACATAGTCAACGTCCTCAAGGACTTCTGTGTTCTCACTCACCACAGGTATCCCGTATATGGTCCTTGTGACCTCCGGATCCTGGATGTTTACGATCACCAGCCAGAGCACAAACGCAAATACAAGAGCCAGCAGCTTGTATTGCCAGTTATTTATTATCCACTTCTGAACTAACTGTTTGAACTTCATCAGCGCCGGCTCCTTTCTTTATTTTACTTATCAGTCCGCTGTCTATCCCGGACTTCTGATATGCGAGAAGACGGTTTTTAAGATCAGTTATGCTGACCTGCTCCTCAAGTTCTCCCGCCGTGGCGACCGAAATGTCTCCTGTCTCCTCGGATACAACGATCGTCATTGCATCTGTGACTTCACTTAATCCGACCGCAGCCCTGTGCCTGGTCCCGTACCGCTTGTTGAGCGACAGATTCTCAGACATCGGGAGATAACATGTCGCCGCAACGATCTTGTCGTCACGTATTATGATCGCTCCGTCATGGAGCGGAGTCTTGTTTTCAAATATATTGATTATCAGCTGCCTGGAAATGTCACTGTCCAGTTTAATTCCTGTATTTTCATATTCTCCGAGCGCTATGTCTTTTTCAAGACAGATGAGCGCACCTGTATGTACATCACTCATCACCCTGACTGCTTCCAGTATCTCATCTATGTCTCTGTCAGAGATCCTGATCTTGTCCCTGCCGACGCCAAGGATCTTGCGGTAGAGCTTTCCTTTTCCCAGCTGTTCAAGGGCACGCCTGAGTTCCGGCTGGAAAATGATTATGATACCGATCAAGCCTACCCCGACCGTCTTACTCGCTATCCAGAGGATGGTGTTGAACTGGAATACCGCTGCCAGCAGGACAATGATAAGAATGATGATTATGCCTTTGAACAGAGCCCATGCCCTGGTCTTCTTGAACCAGATCATGATCTCATAAAAGAGGAATGTGATTATCAGTATCTCGATGATATCGGTCACAGAGATCGATGTGATCGAGAAATACTGCCTTATATATGAGACAAGTGTATGCCATATACTGCTCACGTTTACTTCCTCCCTTCTGCCGGCGGTGCGGCATCTTTCTTAGCCATCTGTGCAGAACCTTTTGCTGCAGGTGCCTTTTTCCTTCCGCTGATCCTGGTGATGCGTACATTTTCCCTGTCAAGCGCAACTTTCGGGACCGCCCTTACATAGTAATGGTACTCCTCATCGTCAAATTCCAGAAGTTCCGCCTTGCTGAAATCAACAGGAAGTATGATGTTTTCCGCGATCAGCGCAAGTACAAGGGCAACAGCTGTTCCGATAAGTATTGTCCTCAGCCTCTGGAAAGTGAGCGAGTTCAGTATGACATGGGTTATCAGTGCCATTATGACATATGAGCCTGCTCCGATGGCAACAGCCATGTCATTTGCCCTGTTCATGTTTATCTTCTTAACAAAATATACTATGAAGAAGACCAGGGCCAGTAATAAAAGTGTGTAAACAAATTCCTTGTATGTCAGCAGTCCGTTTATGAAAACCGACGCGGCGGCCAGTTCCCCGGAACCGGTATATCCTGTGATCACCACGGAATTGATGCTGATATAGTGAAGCATGTAATAAACAATGCATCCGCTTATAACAACAGCGATCGAACTCATCGGCATTGATACGGCCAGCACCAGCGGTATGACAAGCGGTATCCTGAGTACGCTTGCCAGCAGCATCAGCAGCAGCACATAACCGTATCTGGCATTGAGCCTTAGATACATGAGGTAAATGATCAGCATGATGATAAATGCGGTTACCGCTACTCCCACTGAAAGCGATACTATCTGAACCGATGTATACGCACCAAGTACCAGAGGCAGCACCCTCACGGGGATAAATGCACATACAACTGCAAATGCTATCACAAACCACAGATGTGAGAGCAGGGCGTTATACCCGAGGCCGTTTCTTACGGCAAGAAGCACAAAGAAACTGATCAGCAGCCGCAGGACAAACCTCAGTGCCATAGGAAACCTGTTGAAAAATGTCTCTATTCTGTTTCTTATCGTAAGCAGTATCTTCATTCCGTGGGACCGGTTTCTGTTTTGCCTTCCTGCATCATCTGTCTGAGCTTTCTCCTTTGCAGATCATAGCTCACCATGCTGCTCCTGACATTCCTGTATCTGGAAGCGACGACTTTTCTGACTATCCCGGCATAAAGTATCGTGAATACTGTTCCCAGAATTACTGCCGCCGCGATAACGAACGCGATCAGAAACGGTTTCCCCTCCATGGCCGAAATATCAGCGCCTGCGATAAGGAATACCACGAAAGCGATCAGCAGATATGTGAGTACGCCTGCAATAATGCTGTGAGCCTTAAATCTGCGGGCATCTTTTTCACAGTACGATCTGAGAGTTATGTTCTCTCCCCTCCGGCTCTCCTCGTAAAGCACCGTCTGCGCCATAAGTTTGACTTTATCAGTGTTGATCAAACGTCATCCTCCGTAAATGAGACCCAGTATCCAGTTGGAAAGTCTGCATGGCAGGATCCTTATGAGCACAGTAAATAGTTTATAAACAAACCCTATTGCATAAAGCGGTTTGACGTTCTTCCTGAGCGCGGTCTTTGCAATGTATGCTCCGGCTTTTTCAGGGGACATGCCCGTCTGTTCGTCATGTTCCATCACGCGGACGCTCTTTGATATCCTTCCGCCATATTCCTCATCGCCGGCTATGGTCTTCTCTCTTGCCTCGGTAAATCCTGAAGCTATGTCTCCCGGCATAATTGCGCAAACAGTAATGCCGTACCTCTTTACTTCGTTTGAGAGAGCCAGCGTATAGCTGTTGATCGCGGCCTTTGAGGCGGAATAGAACGCCTGGAACGGTATCGCTATGGGACCGGCTACCGAACTGATGTTGACTATGCGGCCGTGACCTGCCTTTCTCATCGGAGTAAGTACTGCCTTTGTGCAGCGCACGATACCGAAGAAATTGACGTCCAGCTGTTTTTTTGCTGCGTCATTGTCAGTAAATTCCACCGCCCCGGAAATCCCGAATCCGGCGCAGTTTACCAGGATATCTATCCGGCCTTCTTTCTCAAGCACAGCCGAAACTGATCTGTTTACCGATACCTCATCCGTAACATCAGTTCCGACATGGATAATGTTTTCAGTACTCTCCCTGTCCCTGCGGCTGAACTCATATACCATGCAGCCGGCAGATGCCAGACAGGAAGCAACGGCTTTGCCTATCCCGGATGAACCTCCGGTGACTATCGCGATCTTTCTTTCAGACATGATGATCACTGCTCTCTATGCATAACCTCAGCAATAATGTCAGCCGCCTCATCCACGAGGGCTTCTGTATGTGAAGCCATGAGGCTTGTCCTCAGCAGGCACTCACCCGGAGCGCATGCGGGAGGAAGGACCGGATTGGTATATACGCCGGCCTCGTATATCTGGGTATTCTTGATAAGTGTATTCTCCGGCTCATATGTGTAAATAGGAACGATCGGTGTAGGAGCTTCGATGATCGCCACATCCCTTTCCTTAAGGTTTTTCCTGAATCTTGCCGCAATGCTGCTGAGCTTTTCGGGAAGCTCCGGGTGCGCCTCCAGATATCTTAATGCGGCGAGGGCCACAGCTGTCTGTGCCGGAGGTATGGACGCTGCAAACATGTACGGGCGTGACGTATGGCGCACATAATCAACGATCTTGGCGTCAGCAGCCATGTATCCGCCCAGCGAAGCAAGCGATTTGCTGAAAGTTCCCATGTAGATGTCAACTTTGTCCTCAAGTCCGAAGTAGCTGGCGGTTCCCCTTCCACCTTCACCGAGAACACCAAGGCCGTGGGCATCATCCACCATTACCCTTGCGCCGTACTTTTCGGCAAGCTCGCAGATCTCCGGGAGCTTTGCGATGTCTCCGCCCATCGAGAATACTCCGTCCGTTACGATGAGCGCACCGCACTGTTCGGGAACAAGCTTGAGCTGTTCCTCAAGGTCTGCCATGTCCGCATGCCTGTATCTGAGCATCTTGCCGTATGAAAGCCTTGCGGCGTCATATATTGAAGCATGGTCCTCCCTGTCAAGGATCACATAGTCATGCCTTGTTACCAGGCTTGAAATGATGCCGAGGTTTGATGAAAAACCGGTCGGGAAGGTCATTACTGCTTCCTTGCCGAGGAAACTGGCGAGCTCATCCTCAAGCTCATAATGAAGCTGGAGTGTTCCGTTAAGGAACCTTGAGCCGGAGCATCCTGTTCCGAGTTTTTCCATGGTCTTAACGCCGGCTTCGATCACTTCCGGCTGCACCGTCAATCCAAGGTAGTTATTTGATCCGAGCATGATGCGGCGTTTTCCTTCCATGATGACTTCGACATCCTGCCTGGATTCTAGAGCCCTGAAATAAGGGTAGATGTTCTTCTCCCTTAACTGATCCTGTAACTGAGGTTCATAACATTTTGCAAAAAAATCTTTCATAAAATCTCCCCGTAACTGCATTTTCCTAAAAATGCGCAGCATAAAAAAAGTCCCGAATATTATACTATCTGTAATGGTATTAGTCAAATTTACATTCAATTTGTGACCATATCTTTGCAGTTCTCTTTTTTTATGTTTTTTTTCTGTTCATTTCTTTGACCTATAGGCACTTTTATTCTATAATAAAAAAAAATATCACTGAGGTATAATTATGGGCTGGTCATCAGATGATCTGTATCTATTTAATCAGGGGACTCTGCTGCGCGCTTACGAAAACATGGGTGCCCACCCTTCTGCCGAAGGAGGCATCAGTTTTTCAGTATGGGTTCCCGGTGCCCGGTCAGTTACCGTTGCCGGTTCCTTCAATGACTGGCGGCAGGACGAGTTCTATCTAAGCCCTCTGGGCAGCAGCGGTGTCTGGACAGCAACAGTCCCGGCAGCCCGGGAAGGCGATCTTTATAAATTCTTCATTACAACCGATGAGGGGGAAGTCCTTGTAAAAGCTGATCCGTATGCTTTTTTGGCGCAGCTGAGGCCGGAGACTGCTTCCGTTATCAGCTTCCTTGAAGGCTTCGATTGGAATGATGGAGAATGGTTGGTCAAAAGAGCTTCATCCGATACGCTCAAGTCTCCCATGAACATTTATGAGGTGCATCTCGGTTCCTGGAGGGGCCCGGATACGCATGTCCCCGGAGAAGCTGAACATCCCTGCTCTTTCAGCGCGCATAGCGCTGACGGCTGTGAGGAAAATGCAGACGGCCAGAAATTCATGGATTACAGGGACATAGCTAACCAGCTCGTCCCCTACGTCCGCAGCATGGGCTACACCCATATAGAACTGCTTCCTGTTGCCGAGCATCCTTTCGACGGCAGCTGGGGATATCAGGTTACCGGCTACTTTGCTCCGACTTCAAGATACGGCTCTCCCAAAGGTCTCATGTATCTTGTTAACAAGTGCCACGAGGCCGGCATTGGCGTTATCATGGACTGGGTGCCCGGGCACTTCTGCCGTGACGCGCACGGACTGGGACGTTTCAACGGCCATAAGTTATATGAAAAGAAAGACCACAAGGAATGGGGAACATACATCTTTGACCTGGGACGTCCGGAGGTAAAAAGCTTTCTTCTGAGCAACGCCCATTACTGGCTTGCAATGTATCATTTCGACGGCATAAGGGTTGACGGTGTGTCAAGCATGCTCTACCTCAATTACGGAGTTAACAACCCTTCCGAAAAAGTGTTCAATGAGAACGGCGGTGAAGAAAATCTGGAGGCTGTTAAATTCCTTCAGGATTTCAATTCCATGGTTGGCAAAGAGTTCAAAGGCGTCTTTACTGTTGCCGAAGAGAGCACGGCATGGCCGCTCGTCACCTATCCGCCTTCAGACGGAGGCCTCGGTTTCAACTACAAGTGGAACATGGGGTGGATGAATGACACTCTCAGGTACTTCTCAGTGAATTTCCCATGGAGAGGCGATCATCACAATCTGCTCACCTTCTCCATGATGTACGCGTTTTCCGAGAATTTCATACTTCCCTTCTCTCACGACGAGGTGGTTCACGGAAAATGCAGTCTCATAGGCCGCATGCCCGGCTACTATAATGATCAGTTCGCAGGTCTCAGGCTTCTTGCCATGTACCAGATCTGCCATCCGGGTTCAAAACTCAGTTTCATGGGAAATGAATTCGGTCAGTTCATAGAATGGCGTTTCTATGAGCCTCTTGAATGGTTCCTTCTCGACTTCGAGAGCCACCGCAAGCATCTGGATTTCATAAGGATGCTGAACCTGCTCTATCTTAAAACGCCTGCTCTCTGGAGAGAAAACTTCAGCTGGGAAGGTTTCAGATGGATCGATGCGGATAACCGTTCACAGAGCGTATTGAGTTTCTATCGCACTGATACAGTCACAGGTGATATCTGTGTCTGCGTTTTCAACATGTCGACCATAGACTTCCCTGATTACGGCATCGGAGTTCCGGAATACGGTATTTACAGGGAAATGCTTACCACAGACATGGAGCGTTTCGGAGGATCCGGCGCGGTCAATGATACTCCGATCAAGACTACTTCAGATGTGAATCACGGTCTGGACCAGACTCTTAAATTCCATCTGCCTCCTCTTTCGGGAATTATTTTTGCTCTTACCGAAAAGATGAAGAATCCGGCTAAAAAGGAACCCGCAAAGAAAAAGGCCGCAAAAAAAACTACTGTTAAGAAAAAGGAACAAAAATGATATTTAACAACAAAAAAGACTTTCAGAAACAATTTGAAGCACAGGCCGAAGAACTGTTCGGTAAAAGCCTTGTAAACTGCAACGATGAAGAGCGTTATACCGCTCTGGCCAAAGTCATTTGGAACCATGCTGTATCCATACGCAGGGCAACCGAAAAAAGATACTCACAGCTGCAGAACAAACAGGTATACTACTTCTCACTTGAATTCCTGGTGGGAAGATTTCTTAAGAACTATCTACTCAACCTTGGTGAACTTGATACTGTATCCCGTTATCTCGAAGAACTTGGAATGGACCTTGATACACTGAGCCGCGTGGAAAATGATCCCGCCCTCGGAAACGGCGGTCTCGGAAGACTTGCTGCCTGTTTCCTGGACTCGCTCGCCTTTCTCGGCATCAATGCCACAGGCGTCGGCATCCGCTACAGGTACGGTCTTTTTAAACAGAGGATCGAATCCGGCAACCAGATTGAAATAGCTGATTCCTGGCTTAATGACTATTACGCATGGGAAGCGGTCAAACTCAAGGAATCTGTCAAGGTAAGATTTGGCGGAACAATTAATGAATACATGGAAAACGGCAAGCTCCATGTCGAACATAAAGGCGGCACATATGTGTTGGCGATCCCCTATGATGTTGCCATCGTGGGCTACGGCGGAAGAACAGTCAACACTCTCCGTCTCTGGAGCAGTAAGCCCTATAACGAGTTCTTTGATCTTGCCGCATTCAACAGGGGTGACTATGCCAATGCCTCCAAGGACAGGATTGAGGCTGAAAGTCTCTCATACGTCCTTTATCCCGATGACAGCATTGAAAAAGGCCGCGAGATGAGACTCAAGCAGGAGTATTTCTTTGTCTGTGCCGGAATTACTGACATCATCCGCAAATACAAACTGGAATACGGCAGTGATGCCTGGGACAGGTTCTCTGACAGGATAGCCATCCACATAAATGATACTCACCCTGCCATGTGCGTCCCGGAACTGATGAGGGTTCTTATTGATGAGGAAAAACTTGAGTGGGATGAGGCATGGGAAATAGTACGGAAGACCGTATCATACACAAATCATACCGTTCTCCCTGAAGCTCTTGAAAAATGGTCCATAGACATGTTTTCCAGGACTCTTCCGAGGATCTATAAGATCATTGAAGAAATAGACAAACGCTATAAAGCCACTCTTGCGGGAAGATCCGACATCGGCCAGATGATCCAAAGCACTGCCATACTTTGGGACGGACAGGTCCGCATGGCCAACCTTTCT
>JAZOAJ010000148.1:0-3779 GCA_045595385.1 Lachnospiraceae bacterium
GGTCTGTCCTCATGCTTGTTCTCTGACTCCGCGGAAACAAGGTCTGCCACGCGGTCCCCGAATCTTTCGCGGATATCTTCGATAGTGTATTTTGTATCCTCGGCAACGTCATGCAGCACGGCAGCCGCTATCACTTCGATGTCTTCCGTCATGGCCGCAGTTATTGACGCCACCTCCATGGGATGGACTATAAAAGGTGTATGTGTCCCTTTCCTTACCATGCCCGCATGGGCATCTACGGCAAATTTTATCGCTTCATTTAACAGATCCATATTGTTTCCTCCATGAATGAGTTAAATATCCTCATTCATCAGTCTTTTTCCGGAATGAAGTAAGCGTTATAGCCATCCGGAAGCTTTGTCATGGGCTCTCCGTCACCAAGCTCTACCAGGAAGCCGATCTCTTTCATGGTATCAACGAAACACCATCCGCACGGTCCGATCTTGCCCTTAATGCACTGAGGCATGCCGAGGTTTGCATAATGCTCGATCTCTTTCTGCCACTTTCCGGTGGAAAGAGGAACTACTTCCTTAAGGTGATTATAACCGCCTATCGGACGCTCGTTGATGAAATCAGCGAAGCAGTTAGGTCCTTTGACCGGTGAGATGGTCTCGATCTCAATGTTTCCGCATAAGTTCATGCCCAGCAGATATTCAAATTCAGGCTGCTGCATTTCCCCGTCCACGAAGATCCCGAGATTTCCGACTGTCTGATTGTTGATATGGCCGATCTCGTAAGGTCCGATCTCAAAGTACTTTGCAAGCTTTACAGCCATTTCCTCAACATCCGGGCAGGTGATGTTGATCTGGCAGATCTTACGGTCGTTCCTGCTGACTGCCTTTACCTCGTCCACTGCATGGATCGCGTACAGGATGCCGATGTCATCCATGAGATCAAAGATGCGGTATCCTTCACCGCACTGGCCTACCTTCAGACCGCGGCCGTTATATGTTTCGCAGTTGCTTTCAAACTCACCTGAAAGTATCTGTTCACGAAGGCAGCAGATGCCGGTACCGAAACGGTCGAGGTATTTCTTATAGATCGTCTCACCGCTTACAGGCTGGATAACTACAAGTTCGATGTCTCCGATCCATCCGGAAATGACATATTCTGAATATGCACATTCCGCTCCATTAACCCATGCTGTACCTTTTTCCAGGTTTAAGAACTCCGGTTCAAAATGGTATACTCTGCGCAGTTCTGAGGTCTCCTTGAAAGCATCCTCTGCAGCGATCACTATCTGATCGTATACACGGTTTTTGCAGCGCTCCAGCAATTCGTTATAATTCATTTTACTACTCCTCCCCGGCATAAAGCCATACAATTTTATATTTATTTACTAATGTATTAACAGATCAAAGTCTATACATCCAGTTCTCCGTTTTTGACTTTCATCATGTGTTCAGCAAAGCGCGGGCTTCGTCTGCTGCGCGTTTTGTTATTGAACAGGACCAGTGACAGGATAAAAGATACTGCTGTGATCCCGGCACTTATCAGGAACATGTTCCTGTATCCTTCTTTAAGCGTGGCTGACCCGTCCAGTAAAGCTCCGAAAAGCGATGATGATGCAAACATACCGATGTCCATCAAAAAGTAGTAGGTTGCATTTGCAGCGCCCCCTCTGCTCTTTGGCGAATCAATTCCCGCAACTGTATTCAGTCCCGGAAAAACGGTTGATATGCCTATTCCATACAGCCCTCCGGCTATCAGGAACAGCGCATAACTGTTTCTTGCCCACAAAGCCAGTATCAGAAGTGAAAAGATCATTGCAACATGTCCGGGTATCAGCAGGATCAGTGCACCGTAACGGTCAGCAAGTCTGCTGAGGAACAGACGTACCACCAGCATGGTCACAGCCGCCACTGTATAAAACAAACTGAGCCTGGTTCCGGACAGATTCAGCATCTCCTGGGCAAATACGGTAACAAACACGACTATGCATGCATAACCGCCGATATATATGGTAAAAACGATACTCGGGAGTATGGCCTTTTTCTCGATCAGTTTCCATATGCCCTTATACTGCTCCGACGATCCTTCCTGAGGCATCTCCTTCTTTTCAATTACCGGAGCCCGCTTTTTTTCATAAGTTATGCCAAAACATGATGCCGCGCTGATCAGGTAAAGGATCCCGCATACAGCAAACATCAGAAGGTAGCGGTTATCGTTACCCACGATCGCAAGACCTACCATCGGTCCAAATGCGAAGCTGACAGTGCTTGCAAGGCCGAATATTCCCATTCCCATGTTCAGATGGTCATGAGGGACAATATCGGCAACTATCGCTGCTGTTGATACCATTACCATTCCTTTGGCTGCGCCCTGTACCAGCCTGCAGGCCAGCACTGCCTCAGGCGCCATCAAAAAAGTCATCAGGAATGCAGGTACAGCATACATGATGCAGCCGGCCATAAGGCAGTTTCTGCGTCCTTTCGCATCATTCAGCCTTCCGCTGAAAAACGACATGACTATGCTTCCGATCGTAAAAAAGCTCGTCATGTAACCGCCAAGGCTTTTTGATCCCCATACATAAGTAGCATACGAAGCCATGTTGCTGTCAAGCATACGTATGCAGACGTTGGTCAGTAAGGCTACCATCCAGTTCAGGATGAAATCAATGCTTATTATCTTTGGACGATGTGTATCATTACGGTTCATAAAACTCCCGCCGTCATGTTGATCCAACAAATACTTACAAGTATGTCATGCAATTTTTGTGCCATACCCGGCATGCAAACCATGCAGATGGCTTGATCACCACAGTATAATGCTTAGTTGTTCACTTCGAAATAAACGCTGCTTGATGGGCGACTTTCCCAAATCTCAGCAATGCCGCATGATTTTGGCGTTAACTGTTGAGATTTGGGAAGATCGGCTATGAATCAGTAGTGTAAACATCTGTTGCTTTTATTACATCTCGATTTTTTGAACAACAAAAACAGCAGGTAGTCATGATCCCTGCTGTTTTTTCTTTCTTCTGCTTTGACTCCTCTTATAATTATCATTATAATTAAAAATGCATTAATATTGGCGGAGGCTTTATGAATATAACTATTACCGATGATCTGCTGGAATACATGAAACGGAAGAAAAAGTCCGTTATCGCTGTTGAAGTCATGGGCAGCGACAGATCGGATTTTGAATATGTGGAACTGTATGTTCACTTTATATATGAAAGGCAAGTGGACTATTTTGTCACGAATAAGCATTTCAGAAGATTTGACGTGGGAAATGTTATCGTACTGCTCCCCAATTACAGGCTGTCCTACCAGGATACATTGGAGTTCTTCCTTAAGAAAAAATGGTATGGACATGCCATAGGCTATAAAGGGGTTGAACTGTAAAACACAGCATAAAGTGTTGATCGCACAAAAAAATGACGTTTCATCAGACCAGATGAAACGTCATATATTTTAATGCGGAGGAAGGGACTTGAACCCTCACGGCATTGCTGCCACTAGATCCTTAGTCTAGCTCGTCTGCCAGTTCCGACACCTCCGCAGACCGGTTTTCAACCGAACAGATAGTATTATACCATCACATTATCAAAATGCAACCATTAATTTTTAATTAAATGCCCATGACTATCAGAAGGCCCATCAGCAGCCACAATATTACATTTGCTATGAGTCCTATCCATGCATACTTAAGCATGACATCGGTATTCCGAAATGCCACAAGCCCGCATACTATCCCTGCTAAGGAAGACAGAAAGGAAACAACTCCCAAAGCTCCCACAAGCCAGCTGCCCTGTCCGCGGTAAATGGCCGAAATGACCA
>JAZOAJ010000149.1:0-2353 GCA_045595385.1 Lachnospiraceae bacterium
TGATACTTCAGAACAAACTCTTTTACCAGGGCCTTAGCCTTTGGCGGGAATTCTCCTTCCATGATTTCACCCGTTTCGATCAGGAACGGGGCATCAAAATCCTGCGTGATTGCGTGAATGTGCGGTGGATTATGCTCTTTATTCCGCAGGTACATGACGATGATGATTCCGTAAAAATGACTGATTGTCGGCATGCTTACACCTCCGCTTTTGTTTGCAATCTCATTATAGGGGATAAATCCCCTAATTGTCAACCTTAAAAAACTCAAAGGAGGAGCCATGAACACAAACCTTAACATGCAGACTATGCCCATTGACCGGCTGAGGCCCGCGAAATACAACCCCAGAAAAGACCTAAAGCCAGGCGATCCTGCGTATGAAAAGATCAAACGCAGCCTGCATGACTTCGGCTACGTAGATCCGATTGTCTGGAATGAAGTGACCGGAAACATTGTCGGTGGCCATCAGCGATATAAGGTACTGCAAGCCGAAGGGGCCACGGAGGTTGACTGTGTTGTGGTGCATATCGAAAACCCGCAGGACGAAAAGGCGCTCAACATTGCTTTGAACAAGGCAACCGGTGACTGGGAACCCGTAGCCCTGGCCGAACTGCTGCAGGATCTGCAGTTGTCTGGTTATGATCTCGGTGCGACAGGCTTTGATGCAGCGGAAGTCGATGACCTGTTCCCCAAGGTTCATGACAAAGACGTCCATGACGATGATTGCGAGATTGATCCGGATGAGGTACAGCCTTATGTACAGTCCGGTGACATCTGGACGCTTGGAAAGCACCGGATGATGTGCGGTGACAGTACTGACCCTGAAGCAGTAGATCTCCTGATGAACGGAACAAAGGCTAACCTGGTTGTTACGGATCCGCCTTACAATGTCGCCTATGAATCCGCTGATGGAAAATCCATCCAGAACGACAGTATGGCAGATGAACAGTTTTTCACCTTCCTGCTTTCAGCTTTCCGAAACATGGCGGCTCACATGGCAGAAGGTGGCAGCGCATACATCTTCCACGCAGACACAGAAGGTCTCAACTTTCGCCGGGCTTTTAAAGAGTCCGGCTTTCATATTTCTGGCGTATGCATTTGGGTAAAGAACAGCCTGGTACTAGGCCGCAGTCCATATCAATGGCAGCATGAACCGGTGCTGTATGGTTGGCTGCCCAATGGAAAACACAAGTGGTTCTCCGATCGGAAACAGTCCACCATCTGGAACTTCGACAAGCCGAAGAAAAGTGCAGATCATCCGACAATGAAGCCGATCCCGCTGCTCTGTTATCCGATCAAAAACAGTAGTGCACCGAATGCAGTCGTAATGGATCTGTTCGGCGGCAGTGGTTCGACGCTGATCGCCTGTGAGCAGACTGACCGTATCTGCCGGACGATGGAACTGGATCCGAAGTATGCAACCGTCATAGTGGAGCGGTTCCACGCCGACTTTCCAGACCAGGAAATTACAGTACTGCGCGATGGAAACACACTTTCTTACACTGAAATTGCTCCACAGAATTGATTTTCAGTGAGAAACGCTATCACGAAGGGAGGTGACACCAGATGGCTACCAGAGGAAGAAAGCCCCTGCCCACGGCATTGAAACTGCTGGAGGGCGACCGGGGCAAAGGCCGAAGACCGATTAATGCGGAAGAACCTACGCCTCCGCAGAATAATGTCAAATGTCCCAACTGGCTGATGCCAGAAGCGAAGAAGGAATGGAAGCGTCTGGCTCCCTCCCTGATCGCCATGGGTGTTCTCACTGAGCATGACATGGAAGCCTTCGCCGGATACTGTCAGGCTTATGCCCGGTGGCGTGAGGCTGAAGAGTTCCTGTCCCAGCACGGTACTATTTTCAAAACCCCATCCGGTTATGTACAGCAGGTTCCGCAGGTCAGCATTGCCCAGCAGAACCTGAAGATCATGCAGTCCTTTTGTGCTGAATTCGGCCTTACACCTGCCAGCCGGGCACGGCTTTATGCCAACACCGGTGATAAGGCCGATACGGATGACCCGATGGAGAACGTCCTGAGGGGAGGCTGGCAGGATGCGAAGTGAGGAAAAGGCCCGCCGGGTCGTTCAGTTCATTGAGTGCCTGAAGCATACCAAGGGAGAATTCCACGGGGAACCGTTCAAACTGCTTCCCTGGCAGGAAAAGATCATCCGGGATGTCTTCGGCACTGTCCGTGATGATGATCCGACCATGCGGCAATACACCACCGCGTACATCGAGATCCCGAAGAAGCAGGGCAAGAGTGAGCTTGGCGCTGCCATAGCCCTGAACATGCTCTGCAACGACGATGAATGGCGGGCGGAGGTTTACTCCTGCGCGTCAGACCGTCAGCAAGCGG
>JAZOAJ010000150.1:0-7460 GCA_045595385.1 Lachnospiraceae bacterium
TCACACTGCCTGCAGTAGATGCAGTCGGATGCGCGGTGCCCTTCCGGCGCCGCCTCTTCATAAGCAGCCCTGGCCTCCTCCGTCTGGCCATTTCCAAGCTGCTTGTTCATCGCTGAGAAGATATCAGGGATCCTGATCCCCTGAGGACAGCCGTCCAGACAGTAATGGCAGGACGTGCAGGGGATCGTTGAGGAATGGCCGATGATCCGCTGAGCTTCCTGGATGATTCTCTGTTCTTCTTCATTCAGCGGCTTGAAATCCTTCATGTATGAGATGTTGTCACGCATCTGCTCGATGTTTGACATTCCCGAGAGCACGGTCAGGATGCCGTCGAGTGAGGCGACAAAGCGGACCGCCCATGATGCGTAGGACATATCGGGGTTGTAATCCTTGAACAGCTTCTTGACTTCCTTCGGAGGGTCGGCAAGCTTGCCGCCTTTGACCGGTTCCATGACTGTGATGGACTTTCCGTGGGCGCGCGCGACTTCGTAATTGGCCCTGGAAGTGACAGAGCGGTTCTCCCAGTCAGCATAGTTGATCTGGAGCTGGATGAAATCCACCTCAGGATGTTCTGTCAGAAGCTTATCCAGCAGCTCGGGCCCGTCATGGAACGAGAAGCCGAAATGCTTTATGAGGCCTTTTTCCTTCTGCTCATTTACGAAATCCCAGAGATGGAATTTTTCATATTTTTTATAGTTGCTCTCCATGAGCGAATGGAGCAGGTAGTAGTCAAAATACCCGGCTCCGGTCCTCTCAAGGCTGGTGCGGAACTGCTGCTTCGCTGCCTTTTCGGTAGGTGCAAACGGAGCGTTGATCTTGGTGCACAAAGTATAGCTTTCACGCGGGTAGCGCTCCACAAGCGCCTTCTTTGTGGCAGCCTCAGATCCGGGATAGACGTACGCGGTATCAAAATAAGTAAACCCTGCTTCCATAAACATGTCTACCATGGTCTTAACCTGCTCAATATCTGTTACTACGCCCTTGCGCGGCAGGCGCATCAGTCCGAATCCGAGCTTGGGGACATCTTTTCCAAAATAATCTGACATGCCGGTCTCCTTTCACAATACTATTTTCCCATGTCTTACCATATAGATAATATCATCCGTACGTACATGCTTCAAGATTATGGTAAAGGAGATATAATGCCCCATAACGCCGGGGTCTGTGCCGTAGACTTATTGAAAACCTGGCGCTATGGGGCAGATCCGTTAATGTGACTCCGTTATGGGGCACCCTTCCCCACAGCGGTACTGTTTTATCTGTTATACCTTCTTCTCATAGCAATTAAAAGTGTAATGGCACAAAGCGCGATCATCGCCATTGCGGCCCATATACCAATAAAGCTGTGTTCTCCTGTCGCAGGTGATTTCTCGTCTTTTTTCTGCTCATTATCTTTCTTGTTGTCTTCCGGCGCAGTGTCTTTTTTTACCGTAAAGCTTGCGTCCACATCATTGCCGTCATCGAAAAGAACTGTCAGTGTATGATCCCCGACGGACAACGTATCCAGATATGAAGACTTCAAAGTTACGATCACGCTTCCGGAGACTGCTGTATAGTTCTTCTCATCAACGGAAGAACCGTCGACCTTTATTCCTGTATAATGGCTGAATGCAGTACTTTCATTCACCGACCTGACAAAAGTGAATACGAGATCTTTCCCGCTGAGGATCGTATGAACGCCTCCGTTTCCGGATGAAACACTGTAGACAACCTGCAGTTTCGGTATCGTTTCTTTTTCGGTGTGTTCCGGATCATTACCGCAGACGCGGATCCTTTCACCGTCTTCTGTTTCAGTGGCTGCTTTGGTTATGGTCCAGTCTCCCCAAGCATGGCCAAGCGCCTGGTCGGTCACCTTCGTGCGGCTGATCTCCTCCTCGCAAGCCTTGCAATACACGACATCATCGTGGCTGCCCGCTTCAGTACATGTGGGCTGAACTGTGTTCTCCTCCACAGGGTCTGCCGGGTCGTGCTCCACTGAGACCCTGGCTACGATGATGCACCTGTCATCAGGTGTCAGCTCAACAGACTCACTCTCTCCGCCGTTCACTGTGATCTGTGCGTCATCGGCGAAGAAATAACGAAAGTCAAGCACCAGCCGGACCTCTGCAAGGTAATCGTTTCCTCCGACAAGCTCTCCCTCGTACGGATCGTGCGAATCAACATCCGTTATCCATAGCGGTGTGCCCTCTATGCTGCACTCGCTTGTGGAAACAGAGACCTCCGGTGCATCGGTGCTGCCGCAGACCGGTGTCCCGATGGTGATCTCCGCTGCGTCCTGTTTTTTGAACATCACCACGTAGATATCGATATCTTCCTCTATGATGAAATCTCCACTGATACAATCATCATAGAATTCGTCCTCATCTGCATAGCTGTCAACGGGACCTAATGAACGATAGCCGTAGTCCTCGTAACCATCCTTTACAAAGAGATCTACATACGGTTTGCCCGCAGCAGTAAGAGCGGCGTCAAGGCGCATGCCTTCCTCTGCCTCAACTGTTATGGGGTCCATCAGGTCAACGCCATCGGCGGATGACCAGTGCATCGTGAAAGCAATGCCACTCTCATATTCCGCCTCGACATCCACGTCATAGAGCCAACTGTGAGACAATTCTCCATCGATTATCAGGTATACGACATAGTCGCCCGCATCATCCTCCTGTGTGAAATAGGTAAAAGTGCGCTCGTCGGTCGTTCTTATGATCCGCGGACCATCAACATTTTCAGATACGAACGTCACATCGTGCCCTTCAGCGATCTCCCGGGCTTTTGCCGCTGTGGCGTCCTTGGCTTCATTTATCGCGGCCTCGACTGTAGGGTTGGTTGGCTCTGTGAACCCGGAAGATGTTATTTCATCAAACGTGTTCTCTTCCGTCGTCTCGCCTGTCCGCGTATCTGTGATCGACAGCGTTCCCACGACCTCTGTCGTGCTCCTGTCGACAGAGTTATCGATCGTTCTTGCCCGGCCGGTATCAATCCATTTTGCGATGACGGTAGTGTCCCCGCTCACGGTGATCACATCGCCCGGATCCAGAAGTTTGCCGTCCACGGACCATTTGTAAAAATCACGCTGCGCATTGGCATGTGTGAATGTGCATGAAGGAAGTTCGTACTCCTCGCCGACACTTACAGTGACATCATCCATGCTGCCTGTTCCCGTACCGGGATCAAATGATATGGTGCAGGTCTGCACAGTTTCCTCCCGGAACACTGCGCAGATAAGGCGGTTCGTTCCCGTAAATTCAAATGTGTAGTCCGCCTGGTCAGAGAGCATGTCGCCTGTATATTTCTCCGGGCCGTTTTTAGGCCATTCTCCATCCGCCAGATACCAGCCAACGAAACCATATCCCTCTTCAGGCTGTTCATGAAGCGTGACCTCATCTCCCAGATAACAGCCAAAGATCTGGCTGTAACTGAATTCGGTTCCGTCCTTTTCCACAACATCCTCAGTTTCATCATATGAAGGCGTGTATGAAACGGCGACCTTACCGCCTGCGAAGCCATCTCCCGGCTCATTCCCGGCTATATCACCTATCCAGACCTGGATCTCGTTATATTCATGTGAAGGAGCTGCATCTTCCTCGAACACGGCGCAGACATACCGCAGAGGTTCAGTATCACCGTCAAGGACCGTTGTGCCCGGTTTATAAGTGAAACTTGAAGCGGTGGAGAAAGCACTGCCTTCATACGCCTTGTTGGGCGAGATGCCATTGTAGTCCGTGTCGCCTCCGCTCATGTCGTAATCGATGTTGACATGGTACCAGCCAACGAAGCGATGGCCCGTGTCAGCCTGAGCAGTTACAGTGATCTCATCCCCCACGTAATACTGCACTATATCCCCGGCAACAAATTCACCGTTCTTCCCAAAATCATATATGTTAGGTTCGCTGGGTGTATAGCTCGTGGCAACCTTGCCGCCGGCCTCAGCCATCGTCGTGTTGCCGTCCACGCTGCCGACCCAAACCTGGATCTGGTCTCCAGTACGCCTCACGACAGGTTCCACGGCAATGATCAGTTCCATTATTGACGCTGCGCCGTATACATTTGTTATGATCGGCGGGCCAGCGAGCGCACCGTTTTCAATGCTCACAGTCAGATCTGCCTGTGGGAAGAAATAGGTAGCATCTGCTTCCCAGTATGTTTTCAACGTTGCAGCAATGTAGTACGTCGCATCGCTTTCAAAAGTAAGAGGTGCAGATATCGCGTTACCTGAACTGTCAGCCCAGAATGCTTCCGTGACTTCATATGTCCAATCAGAGGTTGTCACTTCGGGGTCCTCCGTGTCGGTCGTTTCTCCAACCGTAGGCTGACCCGCAAACAGAGAGACCTCATCCACAGGTGTAGGAGTTACCGGAGGATCATCCTCGGAAATAGTGAACAGTACTGTAACGTTCACTGTCGAATCCGGCATAAGGAAGCTGATAGTCCCATCCGCCTGCGGTACCGTCCGTATGCTTTCCCCGTCTGAGTTATTAACAATGAGCCCGGCACTGCTGAATTCATAGCCGGATGCGGGTGCGATCGCAAGATAGACCAGATCTCCGCCGTTAGCTCTCGTGGCGGGAACATCGTCTACCAGGGCGATCACTGTACCATTTGAATGGTTATAAAAGATATTGATCGCATATTGGCCGTCTGCACTTCGGGCAGGACCCTCTGCTTCAGAAGATCCGCTGTCAGAAGCTTCCATTAACTCCTCCTCAGACACAGTATCCTCAGCCACTGCCGCAGTCAGCGGTATCTGGCAAAGGATCATGCAAAGCGCCAGGAGTACAGCACCAATTTTCCATTTCATTTTTTCTACCTGCCCTTCAATAAAGATACATGAGTATACTCATACATCTATACACTATCCACAAACAGCCTGAGCCTCAAGTAAGGTTCCGGCCAGTCAGGGCTTTTTCAGGGTAGGTTTTAGGTAAGGTCAGGGTAAGAAGCCGCTTTCAGATGTCCTGTTCAGCGGAAAATGCAGCGAGAAGGTCCAGTCTGTTGCTGCAGCTGGTCTTCTGCAGAAGATTATGGATATGATATTTTACAGTTCCTTCAGAGATGGATAAGGCATCCGCGATCTCCTTATTTGTCTTTTCTTCCAGTAGGAAACGGAGCACTTCCCGCTCTCTTGATGACAGATCGTGCCTCTCTGAAAAATGCTGGAATATCTCCCGTTCGCTCCTCTGCCTTTTTGTCTCAGGCAGATATATATACTGATAGACGCGGAAAAACAATATCACGGCAGCCATGAACAGTGCAGCGGTAATGGCTATCATGATAAGGGTATGGCCCGACAGCGTTAAAGTGACCGCTTCTCCTGCCGCATCGCCGATCCTTCCGATAAACAGCCCGAAGCCGCAGAGATATATCAGTCCTTTTTCCCTTGCAATGTCGGAAAACAGGATCATCCTGTAAATGGAATAGAAACCGAATGTGAAATAGCTCAGTATCCAGAAGATCATCATGGAGACAGGTTCTCCTTTGATCGCCAGCATGATGAACGGGACAACCAGCGCGATCACCGCACATATGGCTCCGTGCCGCCTGTTCCTGTCATTTACAAATCCTGCAAGCAGAAGGCCTGCAGCATAAAACAGTCGGGAGAACTCCAGGCTGATACCATTCACCACGTCTCCGGAAGGGAATCCGAATCCGCAGCTGTTTACCATGCTGATCAGAAGAATGAAGAACACTGCCAGGATCAGGAATCTGCGAAATGCTTTTTCTCCGGCAGGCGGTGATTTGACCGGCAAGCCACTGCCTGTGAGCGCATCCTCCTCAACACTGGGTTTCATGCGGATGATCAGGGCAGCGATCACGGAAAGGACAAAGCATATTATCAGTATGATCCAGGAGTTATACAGATATCCGTCACCAATAAGTGAAAGAAGCCACGAGATTATTATTGCCGCGCTGTATCCGATCCCCAGAGTCATTGCCGAGTGTGCAGCCTTTATCCCTGTTGTCAGCCTGTACAGGTAGTAACCTGCTATCCATCCGCAAAGGAGATTCATGATGCTTCCGAACACTGCTGCCTGAACCAGTCCGGCGCTCAGTACAGCCGGGATCATGAAGATCATGTGAAGACCCAGTACGATGTAGACTGAGATCTGTATTTGATCTTTTCTATACTTCGTAAACAGTGAGAACAGTCCTACCCCTGCAGCCTGGAACAGATAACCTATTATCAGGGTTATCGCATCAGAGAGCGGTGCCTTCGCCAACTCCATGATGTGATAAGTCCATGCCAAATAAGCGGTGGATGTCAGCAGGAAACAGATTCCTGTGAGCGCCGCGTTCAGCAGACGGGGTTGGTGCGTTGCAGTTCTCATTTCGTCTCTTTAGTAGATCACGACCAGCGTTCCTACATATGTATTTCTGTAAAGGAGTTCCATCATCGGACGGGGGACATTGATGCAGCCATGCGAGCCGTTATAAGTATAGATGTTGCCGCCGAACTCAGACCTCCATGAGGCGTCATGGATGCCTATCTCGGAATATGTCACAGAGAACCAGTAGTCGACCCAGGAATCCCATTCCTCGCCGTTCATCATTCCCTTCAGGTTGACATGTTCGCCCTCGGAGAAGATCTTGTATACGCCTCTTGATGTCGCGCGGCCGTCACGGGGGAGCCCTGTTACAACGTCAGTGTCGAGGAAGAGCTTGCCATCCTTGTAATACCACAGATGCTGCTCCGCGATGCTGATCTCTATGTAAGTGTCGCCAATGTCGCTCGGGCCGTTGTAATGTGAGTAGCCCTCTTCTTTCCACACAGCCTTCACTGTATCGACGCCTTCGGTCATGAGCGCATTGTACAGGAGTTCCTCGGTCTCTTCCCTGTTCAGGATGTATCCGTAGTTGGAGTAATCGTCCCCTTCTCCGCCTACCAGGATCTCTTCGCCTTTATGGTTCTTGAATTTCCTGTTTTTTTCAAATGTGTCGTATGTGTCGCCATACCAGTTGACAAAGCTCCAAACCACATTTTCGTCTATCTCGAGCTGGCCTTCGTTCATGAGTATGTCCAGGTCGCAGATATCTCCGACCCTTATCTGCTCGATCGCTCCGTCAAGGTCCACATAAACGACCCGGTCGGCCATGTACTGCAGCCAGGAAATGACCGTGTTCAGATCTTCATCATCTTTTGTGATCTCGGGCGGGATGTATGCATCTTCGCTAAAGTCAAGTGTAAGATCATCTGTGAACAGCGCGCCTTTCAGCACCTTGTCATCCATGCTGGTGGTAAATATGTCTTTATTGATCTTGGTTCCCTCAATCTCATCCACCATCTTGTAGGTGTGGTCTTTGGCATCTATCTGGATGTATGCGTCCTCTGACTCGTAGCCGGAATCGTAAAGAGATGTATAACCGTTCATCTCCTTGCGCATGCTGTCTGTGTCATAGAAATCTTCAGTCGTATATGAGAAATTGTGCTCTTCAGAGATCTCGGAGATCCAGGCCCAGGGATCCTG
>JAZOAJ010000151.1:0-2746 GCA_045595385.1 Lachnospiraceae bacterium
ACAGAAATGCACCTGACCATCAACGGAGGCATCATAAACATTTTCTCGCAGGATGACGGGGTAAATACAAATGAGGACGGTATCTCTGTCACGACGATCAATGGCGGAGAAGTCCACATCATATCAGGTCTGGGTGCTGAGGGCGACGGCGTCGATTCCAACGGATGGCTTGTGATCAACGGAGGAACAGTCGTTGCCTGCGCAAATCCGGCCGCTGACTCGGGCCTTGACAGTGATCTCGGCTCTTACATCAACGGCGGAACGGTTGTGTCACTCGGATCCACAATGGACTGGGCGGACAGCGATTCAAAAGCCGTGACGATAAATCTGCAGTTCGCTTCATATGAGGATGCAAACGAAAGCATTGTAGTCACAGACCTTGACGGAAATACAGTGTTTGAGTTCGATCCTGCGGCAGACGCTGTGCTCGTTGATAATTCCAGACGCTATATGGGAGCGGTGATCAGCTGCCCTGATTTCGAAGTTGGTGAGTCATATAATGTATATGTCGGAGGGATCCTTCAGGGTTACACAGGAACTGATGTTGCCATGGGACCAGGCGGCATGGGACCCGGCGGCATGGGCGGAGGACGTCCCGATATGCCTGAAGGAGAGCGCCCCGACATGCCTGAGGGAGGATTCCCCGGAAGGCCGGACGGCGGGCAGCCTGAAATGCCCGGAGGACCGCAGCCCGGTCAGGGCGGCCCGATGCAGGGTGGAACAGGTCAGCCGGAGGAGTCGGGAGAGATGAATAATATTTTCCTGATGGGTGATGCGGTAAACGCTTTCTCGGGTGTATCAGACTTTATTGAAAATGCCGGAAACTGAAATCAGGCATTTGCGGAAGCCGTTTCAGTAATGTATCATATATAAAAACTAAATGAACGGTAATCGAAAGGGGGATAAGCCTATGAAAATACAGGAAGTGATAGACCGGATATGCGATTTCCATCCGCCGCTGGACCGTGAGGAGACCAGTGATGTCATAAAGTACGGTGATCCGGAAACAGAATGCACAGGCATCGCAGTCACATGCTTTGCATCGACAGAGGTGATCAGGAAAGCGATAGAGCTTGGAGTGAATTTCATCATCACTCATGAGCCGACATTCTTTAATGATCCGGAGGAAAAGGATTTCCTGGCAGGGAACAGGGCATTTGAAGAGAAAAAGCGTCTGCTTGATGAGTCAGGCATCGTGATCTGGCGTGACCATGACCATATCCACGGCCCCGGAAAGCCGTGGATGCCCGCATCAGAGAGAGAGTTCACTGACATGATATTCTACGGGATCATGGAAAGTCTTGGCTGGCGCAAATATCTGATAGGCAGTGAGAAGAAACCGCTTGAGTACAGCATGCCGGGAAGAACAGTACAGGATCTTGCAGATGAGCTCATGGAAAAGATCGGCCTCAACGGCATCCGTGTCATAGGAGATAAAAACGCTCCTGTTAATAAAGTCTTTATCACAGAGCACATTAACGGACGCGGTGACAATGTCAAGATCAAAAAGATAGAGGATGAAGACTTTGACGCCATCATACCTCTTGAGACAATAGACTGGACGATCGTGGAGTATGTGCTGGATTCCTGCGCAGCAGGAAGGCCGAGGGCAATCCTGAGCATGGGACATTTCAACTTCGAAGAGCCCGGAATGAAATACATGGCGGATAAATGGCTGCCCGAGCTTCTGGGCGGTGAGGTGCCGGTGCATTTCATCCCGTGTGCTGACACATATGACTATATAACCAGATAACAAAGCAAAATAAATAATGCTGATGTAATGGAGCGATCATGGAACAGGATCTCACAGAGAGTGTAAATAAAGAACTTTTTTCATTTCTTGATAACAGCCCGAATGCATTCTGGGCTGTTAAAAACATGTACAGCATTTTGGATCAGGCCGGGCTGGCCCGCCTGTCTGAAGGCGCAAAATGGAACCTTGAGGCCGGAAAAGGGTATTATGTTACCAGAAATGATTCGGCAGTAATCGCATTCCGTATCCCGAAGGCAGACTATACCGGATTTCAGATCATGGCAAGCCACTGTGATTCACCGCTATTTAAGATCAAGGCAAATGCCGAGATCGCAGTAGACAGTCAGTACGTGAAACTGAACGTGGAAAAATACGGCGGCATGATCTGCTCTCCGTGGCTTGACAGGCCGCTCTCGGTGGCAGGAAGAGTCATTGTAAGAACAGAAGACGGAATAGAGACCAGACTCATTAATATTGACCGGGATCTCTGCATAATCCCGAACATGGCGATACATATGAACCGTGAGGTCAATGACGGATATAAGTTTAACGCACAGGCAGACATGCTGCCTTTGTTCTGCGAAAAGGGTGATGAGACTGATGCTTTCATGAAACTCATCGCTTCTGAAGCGGGCGTACCGGCAGAGTATATCCTTGACACGGACCTGTTCCTTTACAACCGGATGAAAGCATCTGTATTCGGACTCAACAATGAATTTATCGCAAGCGGAAGGCTGGACGATCTCCAATGTGCTTTCGCATCCCTTCAGGGATTTATTAAGGCTACCCCAATGGATTCCGTGGCAGTTCACTGCGTTTTTGACAATGAAGAGGTTGGCTCCGGATCTAAGCAGGGCGCAGCAGGCACTTTTCTTAAGGATACGCTTCACCGCATATCCGCTGCAATGGGAAAGACAGAGGAAGAGTATCTGATGAGCCTGGCATCCAGCTTCCTCGTATCTGCTGACAATGCCCATGCGGTTCATCCGAATC
>JAZOAJ010000152.1:0-3237 GCA_045595385.1 Lachnospiraceae bacterium
CCCGCCGGCAAGGCCCGTGCCCGCGCCGCGCGGCGTAACAGGGATGTTATTCTCATAACAGATCTTCATTACAGCTGCTACTTCTTCTGTTGATCGCGGCTGCACAGCAAGATCCGGCATTCTGGTTCCGTATATCGGCATCTCATCTCTCGCATAGTCGGGACTTATATCCTCACCGGCGTAAACATGGTCCGATATCTTGCGTATCTCTCTGATAATCTCAGGTGTTAATTGATTGTACATGTACTGACCTCCGGGATCCGTCTTATTTGGTTCACTGCATAAATACCGGGACGTATACGCCCCGGTATAAGCGTTGACTTGATAGGTCGATGCGTATTAGCCTCCTGCTACCAGAGGCATTACCGTCAGTATGTCTCCATCCTGCGGTATGAATGATTTATCCTTCCTGACACGGTTTACGAGAATGGTCACCGCAACATCCTTTTCGGAAGCTCCTGTTTCATCCAGGATCTGCCCCACTGTGAGACCTTCTTTATCAAGATGCCAGTAACCGTCCTCCTCGACCGAAGGCATGTACGGCTTCATTATGCCGTAGAACTTTACTCTGATCATGGCAGGTATTTTACGAAATCTCCGAGACCGATCTCCTCCAGCTTTTCAGCTGTAGGGATTCCGTTTCTGTCCCAGCCTCTGAGGTCATAGTAGTCGTCGAGCATCTTATCGAACTCCTCGTGCGTAGGAGCCTGGAATGCGCGTCCGCCGACCGCTGCAGGTATGAACAGCTTTGCAGGAGCGGTATCATCCTTGCGGTCCATTCCGTCACGTACATTGAGGAGCCTCTGCAGGTTCTGTGAACGCTCGCCAACTCTGAACAATTCGTACGGATCGATCTCTTTTCCAAGAATCAATTCGAGTCCGTGCATCAGTTCAGAGATAGTCATGCCGGCAAACTTGACCATGAATTTGCAGATCGTCAGGCAGTTGAACATCAGAGCTCCGTCCTGGGCGACCGTTGCTATAGGAGCTGCTTCATCGACTGAGAATCTGTCAGGTGTTTCCTCAAGACCGACTTCCGGATATACAAGGCCTGTAGCGATTGCCTGTGTATCTCCTCTTTCGTGGCATGCTCCGCGAGGTGTGGTAGCGTAGTTAGGATAATTCGCAAATACTGCTCTAGGGTCGTGAGCAGGAAGGTCCATATTCTTGACCTCAACTGTCAGCAGAGGTGCGTCGCCTCCGATATGCGCCGCAGCTCCGCGAATACCCTTTTTAAAGATCTCTCCGATGCCTTCATTCTTGATAAGCTTTTCGCTGAGGAAGAGAAGTGTCTCTCTGTCTCCGAATTTAGGAACGATCCCTATCTCTTCAGCAGTGATCAGCGTTGCCTCGTAGCACTCGATCAGGAATCCGATATACGATCCCAGCGAGATGGTGTCGACTCCGGCTCTGTTCGCCATCTCGTTGGCCAATGAAATAGCCTCGAGATCATCGATGCAGAGACCCGAACCCATTGTACCGAGTGTCTCATACTCAGGTCCGTTTCCGGTCAGTTCACCTTCGCCGCCTGAGAGGTCAAGATGGATATGTCTGTGACATCCTATCGGGCAGTTGAGGCAAGGCATTGGCTTGACGTTCAGGAACTTGGTATATCTCGGTGTTCCGATGGTCTCAGCACCCTTATGCCATACATCACCTCTCCAGTAACGGATAGGCGAATCGCCGATCTCTTCCATTCCTACCATAACCGAAGGTGTTCCCTCTACATCCTTGGTAGCCTCGTGAAGATTCACGAACACTTCCTTGGCGAAAGCTTTTGCTCCTTCGAGGTCAGCGATCTCGCACTGCTGTGTGCCCCATGATGCGATCGCCTTGAGATTCTTTGACCCCATGACAGCGCCTGTGCCGCCGCGCCCCGCAAATGAGTGACCGTCGCAGGTGATATTCGCGATAGGATTCATGATCTCACCGGCAGTACCTATATTAAGGGCGTTGACTCTCTTGTCTCCCAGGATCTCCTTGATCTTCAGCGATGTGTCCACGCTGTCGAGTCCCCACAGCTCATCCGCATCGCGGAACTCTACATTATTATCTGTGATGTAGAGCCATGTCGGCTTTTCAGCTTTGCCCTCGATCACAAGTGCATCGAATCCGCACTTCTTGAATGCAGGCGCCCAAGCACCGGTACCGGCAGAGTCCGCAACCGAACCTGTCAGCGGGCTCTTTGTAATGACGCTCCACTTTGCATTGCCCGGGAAATTAGGGCATGCCTGCATGCATCCGATAGCAAAGACCAGCTTATTCTCAGGTGAGAGCGGATCGATCTTAGGCGCTGTCTCCTCAAGAAGGATCTTTGCGCCGAGTGCAGTACCGCCAATGAGCAGATCAAGAGTCGCCTCTTCAATAGGCTCTTCCTTCCATGTCCTGTCTGTCAGGTTGACTCTGCACAGTTTTTTCCAGTATCCGTTCATATATGATCTCCTTTATTGTGTTTGTTCTTTAAGTATCAGCAGAGAGCTGTGAATGACAGCATCAGTCCTCCGACAGTGTTGTTGGAGTCTGAAACGAATCCGTATTCACCGAATGTGAATTCCATGATGAACGGAATGTCTCCTGCTTTTGCCTTAGCTATCTCAGCGACTTCACCGATCCTGCTGTCTATGCCTGCACGGCGTCCGCCGCAGTGTACAAGGTGCAGTGCTGCAGGCTTGCAAGGCAGGTCTGCGAGCAGCTTGTCAAGCGTTTCGCCTACTGAAGCAATCAGCTCATCAACTGTAGCCTCCATTCTGATCACGCATGTCTTCTCTGCGAGGTTAGCTCCTACATTGAAGGATCCGTCATCATTGCCGTTCATCGGATGTCTGATGGCGATGAGGTCGCCGAGTCTGTCCTTGATGCCGAGCGGCGATGTGATAGTTGTAACGAGAAGGTTGCCGCCTGTAATATCCTCTCTTGTGAGATCCGGTCTCCATTCAAGGAACTTATCTGCTGCAGGAACTCCGTCGATCTCTGCAAGGCATCTGATGCCGTTGATCTTGGTGATAACACCAAAGTTCTCGGTCTCTCTGTATGCTCCTGTGAATACGTTCTTGATATTAAGTCCCCAGAACATTGCTGCGACACAGCCATCTGCAAACATAAGATCATCTGCATATAGCTTCCACTCACCTGCTATGCTATTGTCAGCTGCGCTGCCGCCGAAGAAAGGTACTCTGCCGATAACAGAGCTGATTCCCTTGAGCCAGTACTCTTCCTCTGCCGGGGAAGCTGCCATGT
>JAZOAJ010000153.1:0-2229 GCA_045595385.1 Lachnospiraceae bacterium
GATCAGGGATGATGAATTCATGCGTTCGGATGTTCCGATGACCAAGGAAAGCATAAGGACACTCAGCATTTCAAAGCTTGATCTGAAGGACGACAGTATCGTATACGACATAGGAAGCGGAACAGGTTCTGTTTCCGCGCAGATAGCCCTCTTATCGCCGAAGATAAGAGTATATGCGATAGAGAGAAAGAGAGAAGCTGTAGCCCTGTCCCGGGAAAACTTCAAAAAAATGGGCATCCGGAACGTGAAGCTGATCGAGGCTGAAGCCCCGGACGGTATGGAGGATCTCCCTGCTCCCACGCATGTGTTCATAGGAGGGAGCGGCGGGCATTTAATGGCCACGATGAAAAAGATCTTTGATAAGAATCCGCATGCAAGGATCGTCATTACCGCTGTTACTCTGGAAACATTAAACGAGATCACACAGATAGGAAAGACATTTGACATAGAAGACATGGAGATCCTTAACATCTCCGCGGCTAAAGCAAAGAAACTGGGATCATATCATCTGATGCAGAGTGAAAACCCCGTGTGGATCTGTTCTTTTCAGGGGAAACAGGGATGAATGTTAAAAGACTGATGATCGCGGCCCCGTCAAGCGGCAGCGGCAAAACACTGATAACCTGCTCACTGCTCGGCGCCCTGAAAAACAGGGGGCTTAGGATACACAGCTTTAAATGCGGGCCTGACTACATCGATCCGATGTTTCACAGACAGGTCCTGGACATCCCTGCGGAGAATCTTGATACATGGTTCCTGGAAGATGAGAAGCTGAAGAAATTGTTCTGCGAACAGGCAGAAGGAACAGACATTGCGGTCGTTGAAGGCGTTATGGGACTTTTTGACGGGGCAGGCGGTGTCATGGAGCAGGGCTCATCATATGATGTGGCCAGAGCTCTTGACATCCCCATCGTTTTGGTAATAAATGCCAGAGGAATGGGACGGTCGGTGATCCCGCTGATCAAAGGCTTCCTTGGAGAAGATAAGGCTCATCTCATCAAGGGAGTCATCCTGAACAGGACAAGCGAGGGGTTTTACAGGATACTTAAAGATGCAATAGACGAGGCTCTTCAGGAAGCAGGATACGACTGCCGCGTGATAGGGTATTTTCCTGATAGCAAAGAATTGAACATTGAAAGCCGTCATCTCGGGCTTGTGATCCCGGAAGAAATGGAACATGTAAAAGAGATGCTTGCCGCAGGCGCAAGGCAGTTTGAAGCCTGCATTGACATGGGACCGCTGATGGAGATCGCAGAAAACGCAAAAGCCATAGACTGCCCGGCGGACACAGATCTTCAGAACATGATACCAAAAGTAACTCTGGCAGTCGCCAGGGATGAAGCGTTCTGCTTTTATTATGATGCTAACATCAGGCTGATGCAGAAGCTGGGCGCAAAAATAGAGTATTTTTCACCATTGCATGATAAAGAGCTGCCGAAAGATGCTGACGGGGTTCTTCTTGGCGGGGGATATCCCGAGCTTCATTGCGAAGAACTGAGCAATAATAAGGCAATGATAGAGTCTCTGCACTCCGCTCATGAAAAAGGGATGCCGATACTTGCCGAGTGCGGAGGATATCTGTATCTTCACAGGGAATTGGAAGACAAAGACCATAATGTCTGGCCGATGGCGGGTCTTGTGAACGCAGGGGCATATTATGCGGGAAGATCCGTAAGGTTTGGATATATTGAACTGTTTGAAAAAAACAGCTTATTTATGCCTGCAGGAGAAGGCATAAAAGGTCATGAGTTCCACTACTGGGAAAGCAGGGACAATGGCAGCAGCTGCATTGCGAGAAAGCCTTTCTCCGGAAGAAGCTGGGAGTGTGTATGCGAAAGCAGCAACCGCTTCTGGGGGTTCCCGCACCTTTATTATCTTTCAAACCCGTCTTTTGCGGAGCATTTTGTTGAGGAAATGGTGCGGTATAAAGCATCAGAAACTTCTGCAGATTAAAAAAGCCTGGGGAGACTAAGCCGTCTTCCCAGGCCTTTTTTGATAATGGTCAGTTGTCTTTTTGAACCTTGATCTGAGCAATGAGTTCGGGGACAACCTCAAACAGGTCACCTGTTATTCCGTAATCCGCTATCTCAAAGATAGGGGCAGTTTCATTTTTATTGACTGCGATAATGCATTCGCTGTCCTGCATACCTGCTTTATGCTGGATGGCTCCTGAGATGCCCAGTGCAATGTATATTTTCGGGTGGACCGTCTTGCCGGTCTGACCTATCT
>JAZOAJ010000154.1:0-12181 GCA_045595385.1 Lachnospiraceae bacterium
GATACAGTAGCGGACCAGGAGCGGTAATATCGGCCCTTCTGTAAAATCCAGTCCGAGTTGTTTTTTCTCTGTCATGCTTCGGAATTCTTGTGAACGTAGAGGCAGTCGAACTTTCCCTCGTGAGCAAGCCTCATGCAGGCAACGAGCCATTTGGTATCATCGGTGACAACACCGGAATTGATCCTGTTCTGGATGTGATTATGCACGCAGTCACAGCAGCGTCCGTGGAGCACACAGTCATTTGTGCAGGGGCAGTTATCCTTGTAAGGACTTGAGCAGGGACCTGAATGCATGATGTCCCTTTTCAGCTGCTCTCTTTTTGCTTTTTCCTCTGCTTTTTGCTGTTCAGGTGTCTTTACGTTTTCAGCCATTTTTTTGTTCCCCCTAATGCGTTTTAAACGCTTTTCCATATTTAATAAGTAATAATCATTATAATTTTTTTTTCGGATACTGTAAAGAACAGTCCTTTTTTCCTTGCTCACGCAGGCACTTCAAAATATAATGGAGCCATGAACAAAACGAGGGAAGGAAGAAATGCATGATCTTTTCTGATGACATAAAAGCGGTTTTAAATTCAATGCATGAAGGCATTCTGGTTGTTGACAGGGAATGCAGGATCATTTTCGGCAATGACGTTTATCTTAAGTTCGTCAGTGAAGACAACGGTATCCACCCTTCACAGGTCACCGGAAAGTATCTCAAGGACCTGCGCCCGGGTGCCATGCTTCCTGAAGTTGTCCGGACAGGAGAACCCATGCTGAGACAGCGTCGGAGGGAAGGAAAGGACGCCTATTACTGTAACATGTATCCTATCTTCTCCGGTGAGGAGATCATCGGAGGCATTTCGGTAGTCACATTTATGGATGACGCGGCAGCGTTCAGGGAAGAACTCGATGCGATGGAAGCAAGGAATAGTCAGGTCATGTCCATGGTTAGTGCTTTCAGTGCAAGAGAAACATTTGACAACATTGTTGCAAGAGGAAGAAGATCATTGGCATGCAAGGCCTCTGCAATGAGGCTCGCCGAGACAGAGTTTCCTATCCTGATCACGAGTGAGAACGGTGTCGGGAAAACCATGTATGCCATGGCCATACACAACGCAAGTTCAAGGCATGAAGGTCCGTTCATCAAAGTGGACTGCCAGGAGATCATTGATAATCTGGATGAGACGCTTTTCGGAGTAGAGGCGGACAGGTCAAATATCGGAAGCATTGGTTTCCTGGAGGCAGCAAAGGAAGGGACTCTGTTTATAGATGACATAACTGAGATGCCGATGGATGTTCAGGCAAAACTGTTCAATGCGCTTCAGTCAAAAAGATTCCACCGGGAAGGCGCGGACTATCTGATCCCTCTGGACGCCCGTATAATCGCCGGCAGCACAGTCGATATCGAAAAGAGAGTTGCAGAAAACAGGTTCAATGCTGAGCTGTATTATCTTTTCAGGACATTCAGCCTTAACGTACCCGCACTCAGGGAGAGAATGGACGATGTGCCTCTTATCGTAAGGCAGGAACTTAACCGCCTTGGGGCTGCGCAGAAAAGGAAACTTGACATAACAGATGAAGCCATAGACTGGCTGATGCGGTACAGGTGGCCCGGAAATGTCAGGGAACTTCAGCATGTGATAGAGTTTTCGTCGTATCTTGCGAAAGATGGAATGATAACCGTTGACAACCTTCCCGAAAATCTGGGCGTAGAGTCCTCTGAAAGTGAGCGGAGCCTTCCCGAAAGGGTCAGGGCATTTGAAAAGAGTGAAATTCTGAAGATGATGGAGTTTTACGGCAGTGATCTTCAGGGTAAAAAGAAAGTAGCAGAGAAACTGGGGATATCTCTGGCAAGCCTGTATTCAAAGCTGAAATAGCGGGCACAGAGTGCTGATTCTAAAATATAAGAATGGCATTCTAAAATATTGGAATGTGATTTTGCTTTGAAAATTCAAGTGTTAACGCATTGTTAACTCGCATAAATTCTAAAATTCTGGAAAACGGGAGTGTTGATGAGATACTCCCGTTTTTTTATACTTTTAATGTAAGACACAAATTGTTCACACTTATAAGGAGGAACACTAAATGTTAGCTGCACTAGGTTTTATTACTGTAGTTGCAATGCTGGTCCTGATCATGACCAAGAGGGTAACTCCGCTTGTCGCTCTGATCGGTGTACCGGTGATCACAGGCATCATTGCTTGCTTCTTCTTTGTAACTGATCCCGAGAACGCACCGGGAGTTGTAAACTTCGGTAAGAACTTCCAGTCACTCGGAAAGATGATCACCGGATCATCAGGTATCGGTTCAGTAGCAGCAACCGGTGTCATGTTCATTTTCTCGATCCTGTTCTTCGGTATCCTTACCGATGCAGGAACATTCAGACCTATCATTAGGGGCATTCTTAAGTTAGTTGGAACCGATCCCATCAAGATCGCTATCGGTACCTCCATCCTTGCCATGATCGTTCACCTTGACGGATCAGGCGCTGTTACATTCCTTATCTGTGTCCCTGCACTCCTTCCTCTGTATGACGCACTGAAGATGAGAAGGACAACACTGGCAACCATCGTTGCTCTTTCAGCAGGTACAATGAACATCCTGCCATGGGGCGGACCCACGATCCGTGCGGCCACAGCACTGGGATTTGATAACGTTACTGAATTCTTCATGCCCGTTCTCGTTCCCGTACTTGTTGGTCTTGTAGCTTGTATCGCTATCTCAGTATTCCTTGGAATCAGAGAGAAGAAGAGACTCGGCAGCGAGCTCGTTGTTGGCGGCCAGTATGTAGCACCTGAACTTACAGAAGAGGAGAAGGCTCTTGAGAGACCCAAGCTTTTCTGGGTTAACATCATCCTTATCCTTGCTGCGATCGCATGCCTGCTCTTCAGCGGCTTCGCTCCTGCAGTAGTGTTCATGGTATTCTACGTAATCGCTACACTTATCAACTATCCTAAGGTTAAAGATTCCAAAGCAAGAGTTGACGCTCACGCTAAGAGCTGTCTGATGATGTGCTCAGTCCTCTTTGCAGCAGGATGCTTCACCGGTATCATGAAGGGAACCGGAATGATCACAGCAATGGCACAGGCACTTGTTTCCATCATTCCTGCCGGAGCAGCTCCCTGGTTCGCAGTCATCATCGGAGTTATCGCAATGCCCGCTTCACTGCTTTTCGACCCGGATTCATTCTACTATGGAGTTCTTCCGGTTCTGGCAGAAACAGCAGCAGGATTTGGCATTGCCACAGCAACGATCGGACATGCAGCTATCCTTGGCCAGATGACCACAGGTTTCCCTGTATCTCCTCTTACTGCTTCAACATTCCTCCTTGTAGGACTTGCAGGTGTTGACCTTGGAGAGCATCAGAGAAAGACCATCCCTTGGGCATGGGCTGTATCAATCGTAATGCTGATAATGGCTCTTATCACTGGTGGAGTTACTATCGGCTGATCACATTAAACTGGTTTTAAGAAAGGACTGGTAATATGAGAACAATTCGTATCGGTTCCGGTGCAGGATATGCAGGCGACCGTGTTGAACCCTCACTGGAACTTATTGAAAAAGGCAATCTTGACTACATAAGCTATGAGTGCCTTGCAGAAAGAACTATAGCTATCGGACAGCAGGCAAAGCTGAAAGATCCCAAGAAGGGATACAACGGACTTCTTGAAGCCCGTATGGAGAAGGCTCTTCCTCTTATCTGGGAGCACAAGGTAAAACTGATCACAAACATGGGATCAGCCAACCCCGTTGCTGCAGCTGAGAAGACAGTTGAGATCGCTCAGAAGCACGGCCTTACAGGAATGAAGGTCGTATGTGTCATCGGCGATGACATCCTTCCGATGATCGATAAGTATCAGGATACCGAAGTATGGGAGACCCATGAGGCTCTTTCCAAACTTGACGGACAGATCGTTTCAGCAAACGCTTATCTTGGAGTAGAGGGCATCATCAAGGCTCTTGAGGCCGGCGCAGACGTAGTCATAACAGGACGTGTCTCTGACCCCGCCATCTTCATGGCACCTGCCATCTATGAATTCGGATGGGCAATGGACGACTGGGACAAACTCGGCAAGGGCACATGCATGGGCCATCTGCTTGAGTGCGGCGGCCAGGCTACAGGCGGATATTTCGCAGAGCCGGGCAAGAAGGATGTACCCGGATTCGGACATCTCGGATTCCCGATCGCAGAGATCTCAGAGGACGGCAGCCTTGTCATAACTAAGGTAGAAGGCGCAGGCGGCATGGTTACACCGGTTACCCTTTCAGAGCAGATCTGCTATGAGATCCATGATCCTGAGAACTATATCACTCCTGACGTTATTGCCAACTTCAAGAACATCACATTTACTGAGATCGGCAAAGACAGAGTACAGGTTACAGGAATCACCGGAAAGGCTAAGACAGACACATTCAAGTGCTCTATCGGATACAAGGACTGCTTCATCGGAGACGGTGAGATCTCCTATGGCGGCCCCGGATGCCTTGAAAGAGCTAAACTTGCCATCGAAGTACTCAAGGAGAGACTTGAGCTTGTCGCTCCGGGACAGTTTGATGAGATGAAGTACGATCTGATCGGCTGCAACAGCCTGTACTGGAATCCGGATTACAAGTATAACGAGCCGAGCGAAGTAAGAGTAAGAGTTGCAGGCCGCGCAAAGACCAAGGCCATTGCCGATCTTATTCCGAACGAGGTAGAAGCTCTTTATACAAACGGACCTGCAGGCGGATGCGGAGCCGTTAAGCGTACAAGAGATATCGTATCAGTTGCATCCATCCTCATTAACAGGAACGATGTCAAGCCTGAGATCGTTGTTTACACAGTTTAAGGAGGTGCAGGATAATGAAACTTTATGACGTAGCTCATTCACGTACAGGTGATAAGGGTAATATCTCAAATGTATCCATCATAGCTTATGATCCCGCTGATTATGCAATGCTCAAGGAAAAGGTTACTCCTGAAAGAGTAAAAGAGCATTTTAAGGGAATCGTTAAGGGAGAAGTCGTAAGATATGAACTTGACAATATCTGCGCTCTGAACTTTGTAATGTATGCTGCTCTTGGCGGCGGCGTTACACGCTCCCTTTCCGTAGACATGCATGGAAAAGGATTTTCCAGCTATCTGCTTGACATGGAGATCTGACAGGTAACATAAGTATTATATTTCCCCTTTAAAAGGTGGGGTGCCATACACAGGTAAGGCGCCCCATCCTTTTATTTATGATTTCATACTATTTTCACTTTTGGGAAATATGATATAAAATGTATTAATGTGTTTTGAAATACGGAGATCTTAAGTTTGCTTCAGTTAGTTGATATCAGAAAGGAATACCGAACCGGATCGCTTGTACAGAAAGCGCTGGACGGAGTGTCGCTGAATCTCAGGGACAATGAATTTGTTGCAGTCCTGGGTCCTTCAGGAAGCGGCAAGACTACGCTGCTGAACATCATAGGCGGGCTTGACCGATATGACAGCGGAGATCTCATAATAAACAATATTTCCACCAAAAAGTATAAAGACAAAGACTGGGATTCCTACCGCAATCATACGATAGGGTTTGTTTTCCAGAGCTATAATCTGATCCCTCATCAGAGCATACTGGCAAATGTTGAGCTCGCGCTTACCATTGGCGGAGTATCGGGAAAAGAACGTAAAGAGCTTGCAAAGAAAGCTTTGGAAAAAGTAGGCCTTGGAGATCAGATCCATAAACTCCCGAGCCAGATGTCCGGCGGACAGATGCAGAGAGTCGCGATCGCAAGAGCGCTTGTAAATGATCCGGATATTCTTCTTGCGGATGAGCCGACAGGCGCGTTGGACAGCGAAACCAGTGTTCAGGTCATGGACCTTTTGAAGGAGGTCGCCAGCGACCGGCTGGTCATCATGGTCACACATAATCCCGAGCTGGCAAATGATTATGCCACAAGGATAGTTGAACTTAGGGATGGCCGGATCATTTCAGATTCTGATCCGTTCATGATCGAAGATGCGGCAGGGTCAGCACCTCCGGTGCACAGGAACATGGGCAGGAGCTCCATGTCATTCCTTACTGCCCTGATGCTGAGCCTTAACAACCTGCTAACGAAGAAAGCCAGGACGATACTTGTCGCGTTTGCCGGTTCCATCGGCATCATAGGCATCGCCCTGATACTGTCCATGTCCAACGGGGCAAATAAATACATAGCTGACATAGAAGAAGATACTCTTTCGGAATATCCCATGGAGATAACAAGCACCAGCTTCTCGCTTGCATCTCTGATGGAGGGCAGATCTTCCAACAACAATGAGGAGGAAGAAAGAGAGGATGTCGTCCGGGAGATAAAAACCATAACCAGGCTGCTTTCAAGGATGAGCTCAAATGACCTTGCATCGCTGAAAAAGTATATCGACAGCGGAGAGAGCGGCGTGGAGAAGTATGCCAAGAGCATAAGGTACAGTTATAATGTGATCCCTCTTGTCTTCCACAAGGACGGGGATACATATGACCAGGTCAACCCCTATAAAGTGCTCTCGCCGTTTGACAACGGCATGGCTTCCCTATATGGCAGCATGACATCGTTCTCAGTATCGATGACAGATCTTTTCCATGAAATGCCGGAAGATAACAGGCTGTATATAGAACAGTATGATGTGAAAGCAGGCAAATGGCCGGAAGGTTACAATGAATGTGTCCTTGTGCTCACTTCGGGCGGAATGGTCAGCGATCTTGCCCTGTACGCCATGGGAATGGAAGATGACTCGACTCTGGATGAAGCGGTCAAAAACTACATGAACGGCGGAGAACTGAGCTTCGAAGATGACCGGGAAAGAGGGATTTTTGAATATGAGGATTTCATAGGGATACAGTTTAAGCTTGTGAATGCCTTCGACTGCTACACCTATGACAGCCAGTACAAAGTATGGACATCCAAGACCGACAACAGTGATTTTATGAACAGACTTTGCGACAGCTCTGAAGATCTGACCATAGTCGGTGTTGTCATGCCCAAAGAAGATGCCAATATCACAATGCTGAGCACGGGACTCAATTATACATATGAACTGACAGAGCATATCATCACAGAAGCTGCGGGAAGCGATATCGTGCAAGCCCAGCTTGCAGATCCGGAAATAGACGTGTTTACAGGCGAGCCGTTCGGTGAAGATGAAGGCGAAGCATTTGACATGTCTGAGCTGTTCTCAATCGATGAGGACAAGATCAGGGATGCTTTTAAATTTGACGAGGAAGCGCTTACCTCAGCTGCTTCAGATCTGTCATTTGACGGGATAGACATGGACCTTTCAGGACTTACGGATCCCTCATTATTTGATGGAGCCATCCCGGACCTTAGCAGCATGGACCTGGAAAAACTGCTTAAAAATGTGAACATAAACATAACTGAGGAAAACATTAACGAGGCAGCCGGGCAGCTGACTGACAGCTACAGGGAATACATAAAGAGCCATCCTGAGTCAGACATAACTCTGTTCGGCAATTCCGCATATGAATACCTCCGTTCTGACGAAGCGATAGCGATCATATCCAATGACGTGAGAGCTGCCATGGCGGACAATGAAACGCAGCTGGTTACCAATGAAGACCTTCAGGGGCTGACAGCTGCGCTGGTGGCAGGATTTGACAGTTGGGCTCAGGTCCATGATGCAACTGACCTTTCAAATTACTCAGAGTATTTTGCTCAGTATATGAATTCAGAAGAAGCGCTTGATATTCTTACGGGATTCATGAACACGATCCTTCAGAGAGCTGCCCAGGACGGGCTGACACAGGAGGATCTGACTAAGATCGCGCAGGATCTTGCTGCAGGGTATGATGTCTATTCGGCAGCCCGCGGAGAGCCTACCATCGAAGACATCACAGAAGGACTTCTGCAGTTCATGTCATCAGACGAAGCGCGCAGCGTGATCGTTGATTCGCTCATGAAAAATGTTGACACGACAGACCTTGAAAAAGAACTGTCGCAGAACATATCATCCCTTACATCACAGTTTGCGGGATCATTCGGAAGCATCATATCAGGTGTCATGGGGCAGGCAATGACCCAGGCGGCATCATCCATCCAGGATACGATAGTCTCATACATGGAGTCGCTTTCGTCAAAGCTTCAGGATGCGTTCTCATTTGATCCGGACGCATTTGCCGGAGCGATAACCATGAACATGGATCAGAAGGAGATGGAAGATCTGCTGGCATCCATGCTTTCAAAAAATGTTTCCACATATGATCAGAATCTGAGATCGTTCGGATATGCTGAAATTGCCAAGCCGAATGAGATACTGATCTATCCGAAGGATTTTGAGAGCAAGGACGCACTTGTTCTGATCCTTGACGATTATAATACGCGGATGAAAGACAGCGACCAGGAGGAAAAGGTCATCACTTATACTGACATAGTCGGGACCATGATGTCTTCCGTGACAACGATAGTAAATGCGATCAGCTATATCCTTATCGCGTTTGTTTCAATATCTCTTATCGTGTCATCGATCATGATAGGGGTCATAACATACATCAGTGTACTTGAAAGACGCAAGGAGATTGGTATACTTAGATCGATAGGCGCTTCAAAGCGCAACATATCAAGCGTATTTAATGCTGAGACCATGATCACCGGATTTCTTGCCGGCATATTCGGCGTAGGTCTGTCACTCCTGATCCTGATACCCGGAAACGCGGTGCTCAGGGCAGTTTCGGGGCAGCAGAACCTAAAGGCCTTTCTTCAGCCGCAGGCGGCGGTGATACTTATCGCGCTCAGCATTGTGCTTACACTTATAGGCGGGCTCATACCATCCAGAAAAGCCGCCAACAGTGATCCGGTTGCAGCACTAAGGGAAGTTTAAGTATTAAAGGTGACATTATGGATATTTATGTAAAACCTGCAGGTGATAAGGACAACAATAACAGCCCGCTTGTCAAACCTTTTTATGTGGTCGGCATTATCCTGCTCGCGCTGGTCATACTGGCATTTGCCGGTATAATGATACCCCGCCTTTTCGGTATCCAGGAGTATGCGGTCGAATATGAGAGCATGGAGCCGGATCTTAAGGTAGGCAGCCTTGCCTTTGTGGAAAAGACGGATGCAAAACTGCTTGTTCCCGGTGATGTGATAGCCTACATGGCGGATGGCAGTGAAGGAGTGCCTTCATTTCTCCGGGTCATTGAAAATGATCCTGAGTCAATGGAATTGCAGGCACAGGGAAATACGGCAGCTTATCAGAATGTTGTTACGATCAGATATGATCAGATCAAAGGCAGGGTGGTGTTCAATATCCCGCTGGCAGGATACCTGTTTAAAAATACTAAAAATAAATGGTTCTGAGTACAGAAATATAGGTGCAGGAATGGACACAACCCCCCAGAATAATCATAAAGCTCATAAAACGGGCTCGGTGGCTAAAGTAATTTACATTATAGCCATAGTCATACTTGCATTGGTGATCCTCGCAGCGGCAGGAGTGATGGTCCCCAGATTATTCGGCGTTCAGGAGTATGCGGTATCTACAGGAAGCATGGAACCGGAAATACCGGTAGGGAGCCTGATATTTGTAACAAAGACTGACGCCGAAAAACTTGTCCCAGGAGACATAATTGCTTACAGGAACGGAAGAGGGACAGGGGCTCCGATAGTTCACCGGGTAGTAGAAAATGATACCGATGCAAAGGAAATTATCACCAAAGGAGACGCTAATTCTGCTGAGGATCTGTTCCCTGTCAGATATGACCAGGTGGTCGGAAAAGTTGTGCTCAGTATCCCTGTCTTAGGCAGTATCTTTAACCGGGATGTCCCGTTCTGATACAGAATGTCAGAAACTATCATTAGCAACAGAGACAGTTTAAAGGATGCAAAGATGATCTTCAGGAGGTTCATCCCGCTCCTCGTCGCAGTAATGCTCCAGCAGTTCCTGGGGCTTTTTGTTAATCTCCTAGATAACTTCATGCTGGGGCAGTTTTCCGAGGCTGCCATGAGCGGAGCATCGATCGTTAATCAGATCCATGGCGTAGCCTATAACCTGGTCTTTGCTGCCGGGAGCGGCGTCGCAATGCTTGGCTCACAGTACTGGGGAAAGCGCGATACTTCAGCCATTAAAAGGATATTTGCGGACGGGCTGAAGACATCTTTTGCCATAGGTCTTGTCTTTACCCTTGCAACGGCAATCTTCCCAAGGCAGATCCTTGGACTGCTCACAAACGACGCAGTAATACTTGAACAGGCAGCCATGTATCTAAGCGTTATCTGCTGGACGTATGTGATCATGTCAGTTTCCGGTGTGCTCATGATCTCCCTGCAGAGCGTTGAGACTGCTTTCGTGGGGACGATAATGTCTGCCAGCACGATAGTCATAAACTTCTGCATGAACTATGTGCTGATCTATGGTAATTTCGGGGCACCGAGGCTTGGAATACTCGGCGCTGCATATGCAACGCTCACAAGCCGTATCATTGAACTGATAATTGTCCTATGCTACATTTTCTTCAAAGACAAAAAACTGTGCATAAAACCTGCTGAGCTGGTCATGTTTAAGACCGGGTTTTATAAGGATTACATAAAGGTTGCATCACCCATTATGATAGCCGGCGGAAGCTGGGGGCTGGGTCTTGCGGCCCAGACTGCCATTCTGGGGCATCTGAGCGCGCAGGCGATAGGAGCAAGCAGCATTTCTGTGACAGTAGCCCAGATGTTTCTTGTCGCAAGCTATTCTGCTGCCAGTGCATCAGGCGTGGTAATGGGAAAGGCTGTCGGATCCGGGCAGCTCGGCGTGATCAAGGACCTGACAAGAATATTTCAGATATTTTTCGTGTTTCTGGGACTGCTTATGGGACTGCTCATGTTTCTGCTCAGGGGGCCGATAATCGGACTATATTCCGTCAGTGACGAGACAAAAGAACTAACAGAAAAGTTCTTTGTGATAATGAGCATAAGTGTAGTTGGTTCTGCTTATGAGTATCCCGTAATGGGAGGACTGATCGCCGGTGGAGGAAACACCAGGTATCAGTCTATAATAGACATAACATTCATGTGGCTGTTTATCATCCCCATGTCGGCCATGTCTGCATTCGTGTTCAAATGGCCTGAGGAAGTTACATTCATCTTCCTCAAAGTGGATCAGCTCCTTAAGTGCATTCCCAATGCAATCTACTGCAATTCTTACAAATGGGTGCGCAATCTGACCAGATAATGTGTCGGAAATGTGCCGGATTACCTCTGATCTCAGGATTTATAGTGTTTTTAGCATGAAAATGGTGTGATCAGAGGTGAAATTTATCGAAAAACATGGAGATTAGGGGTGAAAAAACCTCTAATCTCTACTTTTATGAAGTAAATGCTCCAAGAAATATAGAGATTAGAGGTGATATGCTGAGACGTAATGATATCTACGTTTAAAAATAAAGATCAGTCATTGTACTGTCCGGGCTTTGTATCGCTTGTATCCATCTTGGCACCGCACTCATAGCAGTATTTGCGTTTGCCTTTCTCCTCTGCATAAGCTGCATGCTCAGAACCTCCGCACAGACTACAGCAGACATACGGCACACCGTCGGATGTCAGCTTGATCTTTCCTAAAGATTCAACGAGTTTCCATCTTGCAATTTTTCCTTCATTCATGTCAATATGCTCCTTTCAGTCGGGAGTTACTGATAACAACTCTTAGCAGCTTATCATTATCCCTGATTAATTATTTCAACATTATTTTAGCATAATCCGGAAAAACTGTCATTGTTATTTCCGCCTAAAAGCAGGTCAGTCGCTGAGATACTTTGCGTCTTCGGCTCTTGACAGAGCCTCCTTGCCTGCCGCCATTCTCACATACTCGGCATGTTTTGCCTTGGCATGCCGTTCAGCTTCGGCAAGCAGTTTGGCCGCTTCCTCAGGGAATGTTCTGTACAGGGAATTAAACCTTACCTCACCCATCATGAATTCCTTGAGGTCAAGAGTCGGATCCTTGGAATCCAGTATGAACGGTGTTTTTCCTTCCTTCGCAAGAAGCGGGTTGTAACGGTACAGGTTCCAGTATCCAGATTCAACTGCCATCTTCATTTCTATCTGCGAGCAGTTCATGCCATGGACAAGTCCGTGATTGATGCATGGAGCATATGCGATCACGAGTGAAGGACCCGGGTAGTCCTCGGCTTCCTTGAGCGCTTTTACGAACTGGTTTTTGTCAGCGCCCATGGCTACCTGAGCGACATATATCGTTCCGT
>JAZOAJ010000155.1:0-6369 GCA_045595385.1 Lachnospiraceae bacterium
GGGCTGTTTTCAAGATTCTTGACAAGGATACGTCATTCCTCATCGTCACAGGCGTGGCGATAGTGATCGTGGTCTCACTCATCGTTTCCAACATCGCGATCGTCATCCCCAAGTTCAAGATACTTCAGAAACTTACAGACAACATTAACAGGCTCATGAGTGAGAACATCAGCGGTGTGCGTGTTGTCCGCGCATATAACGCTGAAGATTACCAGAAAGAACAGTTCGAAAAGGCGAACTCCCATATTACAGGTGTTCATCTGTTTACGGGCAGGGCGATAGCTTATCTGATGCCCGGCATGCAGTTCGTCATGTCAACAACAGCACTTGCGATATATTTTGTCGGCGCCTTCCTCATACAGAAAAGCGCCGTACCCGAGCGTCTTGGCATCTACAGCGATCTGGTAGTGTTCATGTCATATGCCATCCAGATACTCATGGCATTCATGATGCTCGTAATGATATTCATTCTTCTTCCGAGGGCGCAGGTCTCAGCCGGACGTATCAATCAGGTGCTTGACAGGAAGCCGCGCATCAAGGACGGCCCTCTCACGGAAGATGTGCCGGATCTGGGCAGCATTGAGTTCAGAAATGTTTCGTTCAGTTATCCCGATGCAGAGGAGAAAGTCCTGGACGGGATCTCATTTAAGGCGGAAAAAGGTGATACCGTGGCATTCATAGGCTCGACCGGATGCGGCAAGAGCACCCTGATCAATCTCATTCCGCGTTTTTATGACGTAACAGAGGGCAGCGTTCTCGTGGACGGTGTCGATGTAAGGGAGTATGCACTTAAGGATCTCAGAAAAAAGATAGGTTATGTATCCCAGAAAGCCATCCTTTTCAAGGGCACACTGCGCTCCAACATAGATTACGGTGAAAATAAAGGCAAAGGCGATGATAACGACATAATCCACGCTCTTGAGGTTGCCCAGGGACTGGACATCCTTAATAAGAGCACAGATGGTCTTGACACGGCAGTCGCCCAGGGAGGCTCCAATTTCTCAGGCGGCCAGAAACAGAGGATATCGATCGCAAGAGCCGTATACAAACATCCGGAGATATTCATATTTGACGATTCATTTTCAGCGCTTGATTACAAGACGGACAAGAATCTGAGAGCGGCGCTCAGGGAGGAGACGGCTGACGCCACTGTCCTCATTGTCGCTCAGCGCATAGGCACGGTTAAGGACGCGGATACGATCGTGGTCCTGGATGAAGGAAAGATAGCAGGCATTGGCAGGCATGAGGATCTTCTCGCTTCGTGCAGAGTATACCAGCAGATCGCCTATTCACAGCTGTCAGAGGAGGAGCTCAAAAATGAGAGGTAGAAGTACTGAAAGAGCATCCTTCATATATCTGAAGCCACTGCTCACGTACATGAAAAAATATGCGGTAATGCTTGTGTTTACCGTTATATTCGCGATCGGCGGAACCCTGCTCGGCGTAATAGGCCCCAGGTTTGTCAGCCGGATCGCTGACATCATAGGAGCGGCGATCCATGGAGGAGATGTGGACATTGACTCCGTGGTCAGGATCGGCACAATGATCATAAGCTTCTATGTCGCTGCAGCCATCCTGCAGTATTTCCAGAGTTTCTTCATGGTCACCGTAACCCAGAAGACTGCTTATAACCTTCGAAAAGACATCAACCGCAAGGTGAATATCCTTCCGCTCAGGTTTTTCGACAGTTCCACCACAGGCGACCTGCTGTCACGAGTGACAAACGATGTGGATACCATAGGAATGACCATGAACCAGAGTGTCGGAACTCTGTTCCAGCAGGGAACACAGTTCATAGGATCACTGTTCCTGATGTTCATCACAAACTGGCTCCTTACGCTGGTTGCCATTACGACATCGCTTATCGGATTCGTTCTCATGATCATCATAATGAAGAACTCACAGAAGTTCTTCGTAAGGCAGCAGCATGAACTCGGAATGCTTACCGGACATGCGGAAGAGATCTATTCGAACCATAACGTAGTCAAGGCATATAACAGCGAAGAAACAGAAAAAGCGGCATTTGAGGAGATCAACACCCGCCTGTACAGCGCTGCGTGGAGATCGCAGTTCTTCGGCGGCATCATGGTCCCGATCATGGGCTTTGCGGGCAACCTCGGGTTTGTTGCGGTAAGTGTGATAGGCTCGCTCCTTGCAGCTAACGGCACGATAACATTCGGTGTCGTTATCGCGTTCATGATCTATGTCAGACTGTTTACGAACCCCATGGAGCAGCTCGGACGAGTATTCACTCAGCTTCAGTCCACAGCCGCTGCCAGCAAGAGAGTATTTGAATTCCTCGGCGAGGAAGAACTTGAGGACGAATCACATAAGGAGATCCTCCTTGACAGGAAAAACCTGAAGGGCAACATCGAATTTGACCATGTCAAGTTCGGATATGATCCCGAAAAGCTCATAATAAAGGATTTCTCAGCTTCAATAAAGAGCGGTCAGAAAGTTGCCATAGTCGGACCTACGGGCGCCGGCAAGACCACTCTTGTAAACCTCATAATGCGCTTCTATGAAGTCGGTTCCGGCCGGATCCTGATAGACGGAGTCGACATGAAGGACATGAGCAGGACAGAGATACACGATCTGTTCGGAATGGTCCTCCAGGACACATGGCTGTTTGAGGGCACATTCAGGGAGAACATCAGATTCAGCAAGACAGAAGCAAGCGATGAAGTGGTAGAGCAGGCGGCTAAGATGGCCGGCATAGACCATTTTATCAAGACCATGCCGCTCGGATATGATACAGTATTGAACGAAGAAGCCAATGTCTCGCAGGGACAGAAGCAGCTCATAACGATCGCAAGAGCCATGGTTGAAAATGCCCCGTTCCTTATCCTGGACGAGGCTACGAGTTCCGTCGATACCAGAACAGAGGAACTCATTCAGGAAGCCATGGACCGTCTCATGAAGGGAAGGACTTCATTTGTGATAGCACACAGACTCTCGACCATCAGAAACGCAGACCTGATCCTTGTCATGAACAACGGTGACATCATCGAACAGGGCAACCATGACGAACTGATGGCGCTCGGAGGATTCTACGCAGATCTTTATAACAGCCAGTTTGACAGTATTGAATAAAAAAGGCAACGCTGTAAAAGGAGGCATGTCATGAGCAGAGTGATAAGGGTAAAGAATCTTGATATCGGAAGAGGAAAGCCGAAGGTATGCTGCCCGGTAATGGGCACAACGGCTGAAGAAGTGCTCGAACAGGTAGCACTTTCAAACGAAGCGCAGTGCGATCTTATCGAACTCAGGATAGATTCCTTTGAATTTGCAGATGATCTGGCAAAGGTAAAATCCCTGCTGAGAAAGATCAGGAGAACAGCGGAAAAACCGGTCATCTTCACTTTCAGGCGCCAGGAGGAAGGCGGGAAAAAAGCGATCACCATAGAGTATTATAAGGAACTCCTGAACATGGTGGCTGACTCCGGTCTGGCCGATCTCATAGACGTCGAGGCGTCTGCCATAGAAGGCAACAGCCGGTTCATTGAGGAACTTCAGGACACAGGCGCGTATGTGATCATATCAAAACACGATTTTGACGGCACGCCTTCAGCTGAGGAGATAAAAGAGACATATATAAACATGAATGAGATGGGCGCTGACATAGCCAAGGTCTCATTCATGCCAAATTCCAAGAGCGATGTGGTAAACCTGATGACTGCCACTCTTGATGTGACAGCAGACCGTTCATTCTGCCCGGTGATCGCCATATCGATGGGCAAACTCGGCATGATAACCCGTGTAATCGGGGAATTCCTGAACAGTGCAGTCACATTTGCCGCACTGTCCCAGGCTTCAGCTCCCGGACAGCTCAGCGTAAGTGTCATGCAGGGAATGCTGGACAATCTTCACGGCAGTTTCAAAAAGGTCGTCCTTGTCGGCTGCCTGGGCTCCGGAAAGACAGCTGTGGCAAACTCACTGTACAACACGTACGGACTGAAGAAGATAGACCTGAATTCATACATTGAGATGAAAGAGCAGAACACCATCGCCGATCTTGCTGAAGAGAACATGGAACTGTTCCTTGATAAGGAGACCAAGTATCTGAAACAGGTCCTGAAGCAGGATGTACAGGTCATATCAGCGGGAACCGGAGTAGGCTTACGACGGGAAAATGTAGACCTCATCAAGAAGAACGGCATCGTTGTACTGCTCGAGGCATCTCCCGATGTTATCAAGGAAAGGATAAAGAACGATCCTAAACGGACAGCCATAAATGCGGTCTTTGATCTGGAAACGCTGCGGGAGACAATGAAGGCGACTGAGGACGTGTACAGGGAAATAGCCGACCTTACGATCCTGACGGATGACAAAAATATTGAACAGATCAGCAAGGAAATTGTTGAAACTTTAGGCTTTACAATGTAGAATTATTAAAACAATGACTACATATCACAGGAGGATTTATACATGATTTCAGCTTCTGATTTCAGAAACGGACGTACAGTCATTATAGACAATGAGGCTTGTCAGATCATAGAATTCCAGCATGTAAAACCGGGCAAAGGAGCTGCTTTCGTAAGGACAAAATACAGGAAGATCATCTCCGGCTCAGTTATTGAGACATCATTCAAGCCTGAGGACAAATTTGATGAAGCCATCATCGAGAGGAGCAACGCCCAGTATCTTTACAATGACGGCGATTCATATATCTTCATGGACAATGAGACATATGAGCAGACAGCTATCCCCAATGAAGAGGCAGCTGACGCCATGAAGTTCGTAAAGGAGAATGAGGAAGTCAAGCTCCTTGCTTTCCAGGGCAAGGTATTCTCGATCGAGCCTCCTATCTCTGTCGTTCTTGAAGTAACCCAGACAGATCCCGGATTCAAGGGCAACACAGCTACCAACGCCACAAAGCCCGCGATCGTTGAGACCGGAGCACAGGTCATGGTCCCTCTGTTCATAGAGACCGGCGAGAAGATCAAGATCGACACAAGAACTGGAGAGTATTCTTCAAGAGCCTGATCCGCTTAGATCTATTTCATTTGACTAATAAAAATCTGTAAGGTATCATTGCCTTGCAGATTTTTTTTGGCTTATCGCCTTATCCCTCATATCTGCGCATTCCCGTTCGGGAATGATATTCCATTTTTTTTATTAGTCTGGCAGATGGTCTGTTTCTCTGTGCTTTCGCTGACGCCGGGATATGGTTCTTCTGGCCTGACGGAAAGGACATCTATGCAATTAGGATATGAACAATTTAAAGAGCAGGTCATGGACCTGCTCAGTGAAAAACTCTGCGGAAGAGATCTTGTCAGGACCGGTACGGTGACAAAACTGAACGGCATGAAGCTTGACAGCGTATATGTAGCAAAGGAGGGGCAGGAGATATGCCCGACCTGCTATTTCAATGATCTTTATGAGTTTTACCAGGACGGAATGGCGCTGGAGGCGATCGCCGGCATGATAGCTGACATGGCTGATTTCATCCCCGGTGACAAAGAATTGAAATACCTGCAGCTGACGGATTATGAGCAGGCAAGGGAGAGGATATGCGTCAGACTCATCAACACAGATAAAAACAGGGAAATGCTTGAAGAGATCCCATCCGTTCCTTTTCTGGACCTGTCTGTTGTTTTCTACGTTCTGTTCAGCAACGGAGCGGAGCAGTATCAGACGACAGTCACCGACGTCCTGATGGATGAATGGGGAAAGGACAGCCGCGAACTGATAAAGACAGCATGCGAAAACACCAAGAGACTGAATCCCATGAGCGTGACAGGGCTGGACAAGATGCTCGAAGACGTATTGCCTGAAGAATGCCGGACCGAGGGCATCCCGGACATATCCGTCGTCAGCTCCGAAACCGGAAGATTCGGGGCAGTTTACATGCTTGATACCTCAATGCTCGCACGGATCGCGGAAAGAATGGACGATGATCTGTTCATCATACCTTCAAGCGTCCACGAGGTGCTGCTGGTCCCCATGTCCTCAGCCGACAGGGAGGAGCTTGACCGGACCGTAAAGTCGGTCAATGCCACCGCCCTCTCCGAAAGCGACTACCTCTCCGATCACGCATATGTATTTCTTCGGGAAACCGGGAAGGTGACGATGTAAGGCGCACCGGATAGTTCCCAAATCTAGGCAGGAAATAGAAAAAAGACACTTTATTACTGCGTTTGGGGAAGTGTTTCCCGATCGGCTTCATGATTGGTTGAGGATGTTTCCCGATTTGCCTTCGGAAAATGAAATCGGGATATGCGACCCTCCGATTACCCGAAAATGTTTCCCGATTTGCCTTCGGAAAATGAAATCGGGAACAAAAAATGAAGGATTATGTAAAAACATATCCCGATTTAAAAAATGTATTAAGAATCGGGAACAAAAAGCAGCTGAAAAAGAAAGACG
>JAZOAJ010000156.1:0-2332 GCA_045595385.1 Lachnospiraceae bacterium
CTCCCCCCTTCGGAATTACAATTAATCGATTAATGATCTTTGATCATGATATATAAAATATCTGTTCAGTGAAAGGAGCGAAACAGGACAGGTATTAGCGCCAGGACCATAAAAGATTGACGAGGTATGACAGTTATCGAAAAACTCGTCGGATTCTGTCACGGCCCGCGCTACAGTCGACAGGAAGAAAACAAAAAGCAGAATCAAAACTGTAACAGAGATTCTTCCGATACCGTAAATAATTAACAGGAGATAACTTAAATGAGAGTTGTAATACAGGATAACTATGAAAAAATGTGCAAATGGGCAGCTGATCATATCGCTGCAAAGATAAACGCCCATAAAGAGGACAGGCCTTTCGTTCTGGGTCTTCCTACGGGATCAAGCCCCATAGGCGTTTACAAGGAACTTGTCCGCATGAACAAGGCAGGCGAACTGTCATTCGCAAATGTCGTAACATTCAACATGGACGAATATCTGGGGCTTCCCCACGAGCATGACCAGAGCTACTGGTATTTCATGCATGACAATCTGTTCGATCACCTTGTTGACATGAAACCCGAGAATATCAACATACTCAACGGCATGACCGATGACCCCGAAGAGGAGTGCAGAAAGTATGAAGAGAAGATCGCTTCATACGGCGGCATCGATCTCTTCATGGGCGGTATCGGAGTTGACGGACATCTCGCATTTAATGAGCCTTATACATCTCTTACATCCCGCACCGGACTTAGGGATCTTACAACAGACACACGTATTGTCAACAGCCGTTTCTTCGGAAATGATCCGGAGAAGGTTCCTGCACAGGCACTCTCAGTAGGTATCGGTACAGTTACAGATGCAAAAGAAGTTCTTGTACTGATCTCCGGACACAATAAAGCCCGCGCGATGGCAGCTGTAGTAGAAGGCGGTGTTTCACAGAAGTGGACATGCTCAGCACTTCAGATGCACAACGACGCGATCATTGCATGCGATGAAGATGCCTGCGGCGAACTTACTGTTGATACTTACAAGTACTTCCTCGACATTGAGAGGAAAGAAAGACTCTGATCCTGAAATATGAAAAAAGTGATCGTTTTCGGCGGCGGAGCAGGTCTCTCATGCCTGCTCTCCGGCCTCAAGCTGTTTCCATTGGAAGTTACAACGGTCATAGCTGTAAGCGATAACGGCAGCAGTACCGGAGTACTCAAGGAAGAATTTGACATACCTGCCGTGGGAGACGTTGGAAAAGTTCTCCTTTCAATGGCAAATATCGATGAAGATTTCATCGATCTGTTAAGCTACCGCTTTAAAAATGAGAATTCATTTCTCTACAATCATCCCGTCCGCAATATCTTAATGACTGCCCTGATCGACCTGAAAGGCAACCTTACAGAGGCAACAGAGTATATGTCCAGGATACTGAACATCAAAGGTGAAGTCCTTCCTCTTACTGAGGAGAGGGCTGAGCTTGTAGGTCATAATGAGGAAAACGGCGAGGAGTTCTTCGGAGAGGTCGTTGTAAGCCAGAACATCAAGAATATCTCAACATTATCCTACGACCGCGACATACATGTGGGAAACAGGGTCAAGAAAGGGATAGCTGACGCTGATCTGATCATCTTCAGTCCGGGAAGCCTCTATACTTCGATCCTTCCCCATCTGATCGTAAATGACATAGTTGAAGAGATAGGCAAAGCAAAGGCACCGATCATGTATGTGTCAAACCTTGTAACCCAGCCCGGTGAGACCGACGGATACAGCGTGAGTGAGCATGTAAAAGTCCTTAACGATCATCTCGGAAACCGCAAGGTGGATGTTGTGGTGGCAAACAACGGGCAGATCGACCGGCGGATAGCACGCCGCTATCTGGAGACTGAAGGCAAGACAATGGTAGAACTTGACAGGAGCAATGTCGCGGTGCTCGGCGCAAGGATTATTGAGGATGACATTTTCTGCATCGAGGATGAAAGGATCCGCCACAAAGCACTGGATACAGCATACCGTATCTTCGCATACCTTATGGAATCTAAATGATCCTATTTTAGGGCTCCGCCCGAGTTTTCTTCCCTGGCTCAGGACTCCGTATTCGCCGATGAAGAAAACACCGGGACGGAGCACCAAAACAAAATAATTAGAAAGAAAAGGATAAAAGAATGTATACAATTACAGATCTGTATGATCTTGACCATACTCTCGCAAAGGAGTATCTTTCACAGTTCACTTACCCCTGGGAGGCTCTTGCAGGGATCAAGGCATTCATACTTGAGCTCGGACCGACCCTTGGTGACGACTATGAGGAAGTATCGGAAAATGTCTGGGTTCATAAAACAGCTACAGTATTCCCTTC
>JAZOAJ010000157.1:0-2748 GCA_045595385.1 Lachnospiraceae bacterium
CATAAAAACAAGATTGAGATCATCGGTGACATTCCTATCTATGTTGCGCTTGACTCGGCTGATGTCTGGGCAGAACCCCAGTTCTTCCAGCTTGATAAAGACAATGTCCCTAAAGAGGTCTCCGGAGTTCCGCCTGATTATTTTTCTGAAGAAGGCCAGCTTTGGGGAAATCCGCTTTATGACTATAAGCGCATGGCCGATGACGGATTCGGATGGTGGATCAGAAGGATCAGCGGAGCTGCCAAACTCTACGATGTCCTGCGCATAGACCATTTCAGGGGTCTTGAAAGCTACTGGTCTGTACCCTATGGAGAGAAGACCGCCAAAAACGGGCACTGGGTAAAAGGCCCCGGCATGGCTCTCATATCGGTACTCAAAGGATGGTTTGGGAATCTGAAGTTCATAGCAGAGGATCTTGGCTACCCCACTCCAGAGGTCGCACAGCTCCTTGCAGACTCAGGTTTCCCCGGCATGAAAGTCCTGGAATTTGCCTTTGACCACAGAGAAGTAAGTTCCCATCTCCCGCACACATACAGTTTTAACTGCATATGTTATACGGGAACCCACGATAACACCACGTTGGTCGGATGGAAGAAAGAAGCTGATCCGAAAGACCTCGTCAAGGCTCAGAAATACCTCGGTCTCAATAAAGAGGAAGGCTTTGTAAGGGGAATGATCCGGGGCGGCATGTCCAGCACGGCTAACGTATTCATCGCCCAGATCCAGGATTGGCTGGAACTCGACGAAAGTGCAAGGGTCAACACACCCGGAAAGCTCGGCGGGAACTGGACATGGCGCATGCAGCCGGGGCTGCTCAACGAAAGACTTGCAAAAGAAATATCCGAACTCACTGTTCTGTACGGAAGATAAAACGAAAGGTTAGGTAAAACAATGGCAGAAGTTGTATTAAAACACATAAAGAAAGTATATCCGCATTCCGATGCTAAAAAGAGGAAAAAGGCCAAAGGCGCCGCTTCAAATGTAACCAATCTTCTGGTAACTGAAGAAGGCGTGCTCGCTGTCCAGGATTTCAACCTTGAGATCAAAGACAGGGAGTTCATCGTTCTGGTCGGACCTTCAGGATGCGGAAAGTCAACAACCCTTAGAATGGTTGCTGGCCTTGAAGAGATAAGCGGAGGTGAGCTTACCATTGACGGCAAGATCGTGAACGATGTTGCCCCAAAGGACAGGGATATCGCAATGGTATTCCAGAGCTATGCCCTCTACCCTCACATGACAGTCAGAGACAACATGGCATTCCCGCTGAAACTTAAAAAAGTTCCGGCCGATGAGATAAAGAAGAAAGTCGACGAGGCTGCAGAGATACTCGGTATTACCGAATATCTTGACCGTAAGCCCAAAGCTCTTTCAGGCGGTCAGAGACAGCGAGTCGCTATCGGACGTGCAATTGTCCGTGAGCCCAAGGTTCTTCTGATGGATGAGCCTCTGTCAAACCTTGATGCAAAACTCAGGAACCAGATGCGTGCCGAGATCATCAAACTCCGCCAGAGGATCGACACCACATTCATCTATGTAACCCATGACCAGACTGAGGCCATGACTCTCGGCGACCGTATAGTCATAATGAAAGACGGTGTTGTCCAGCAGATCGGAACTCCCCAGCAGGTATTCGATGATCCCGCAAATATCTTTGTTGCAGGATTCATCGGAGTTCCACAGATGAACTTCTTTGACGCTGAGCTTCTTAAAGACAGCGAAGGATACCTTATCAAGCTTAACGATATCGAGATCAGACCGAGCGCTGAAAAGCAGGCAAATCTTGAAAAGAACAATGTTGAGCCTCAGGCCATTACTCTTGGTGTAAGACCCGAGCACATCGCTCTCATGGGTGAAGGAAAGAGCATGTTCCACGGTACTGTTGATGTCAGCGAGATGATGGGATCATCCGTTCATCTTCATCTTGACTCACTCGGCAAAAAAGTTATCATTATCGCCCAGACCATGGACTTCAAGGGCGAATATGCTAACGGCTTCACTCCGGGACAGGAAGTAGCCTACACATTCGGCGGAAATGTTGTTCACATGTTCAGTAAGGAAACCGACGAGAATCTTGAGTTTTCGGCGGAATAAGATTCCTCCATATGTTATCATCATGAAGGGGGCCGGCGTTTATCCCGCCGTCCCTCTTTCTTTGTATTACCTTTATATTTTCAGATCATTCCTCTTTGCTTAGCGTAAAATGCCAGTTCATCCCTGAAGTCCGGATGAGCGATCGCTATCAGGGCCTTCACACGCTGTGAAAGTGTCTTCCCCCTCAGTTTGGCGAACCCGTACTCGGTCACTATCATGTCCACATCATTTTTTCCGGTAGTCACGACAGCGCCTTCAGAAAGTACCGGTTTTATCCTGCTGAGCGTGCCTTTTGCAGCCGTGGACGGAAATGCTATGAAGCTTTTTCCTCCCTCTGACATTACAGCGCCACGCACAAAATCGCCCTGCCCCCCGCTGCCTGATACATGACGTGTACCAAGACTTTCCGCACAGACCTGTCCAAACAGGTCCACTTCGAGGGCTCCGTTTATTGAAATGAAATTCTTATGCTTCGCGATCAGATAAGGATCATTTGTCACATTGACCGGAAGCATGAGCACATCAGGGTTACCCTCAAGAAAGCTGTACAGTTTTTGCGAGCCAAATGCTACTGTTGCAACGCTCTTACCTGTATATTCTTCTTTAAACGCATTAGTAACAGCTCCGCATTCTATCAGTTCCATGTAGCTGTCACTG
>JAZOAJ010000158.1:0-3685 GCA_045595385.1 Lachnospiraceae bacterium
CAACCTGATCCTGGACCCCAAGGTCATCCTTTCCGACCAGGACAGATACCTGATGCCGACAGTTACACTCGTAGCTGAAAGCTTTGGCTTTACGAGCGACGAGCTGATAAAGAAGATCAATGACAGGCCGAACAGCAGCTATGTCGTGCTGAAAAAGAATCTCTCCTACGGCGAAGTCGAGGACTTCATAGCCAAGAGAGATGCGGACAGGAACGTTGCCGGCATCTGGCTGGAGGACAGCTACAAACGCAATTACAGCTACGGCGAGCTAGCAAGCTCGGTGATAGGATTTACAGCATCGGGCAACGGCATCTTCGGAGTGGAGCTTTCATACAACGACGAACTCACCGGAACTGACGGCCGCGAATACACTTACGTCAACAGTGAGAACGAAGTGGTCACCGAACGCAAGGAAGCTGTGGACGGCAATACCGTAATGCTGACCATCGACTACAATATCCAGTCGATAGTCGAGCAGAAGATAAAAGAGTTCAAGTCTGTTGAGAACTGCGGCATTGTCGGTGTCGTGATCCAGAACCCGGATACAGGTGAGATCTACGCGATGGCTGACAGTGACAACTTTAACTGCAACGATCCCTGGGATCTGACAGTGAAGTACTCCATGCCGGAGATAGAAGCCATGACTGACGAGGAAGTTTCAGACGCCCTGAACGGGCTCTGGAAAAACTTCTGCGTTACGGACACATTCGAGCCCGGATCGACATTTAAGCCGTATACGCTGGCCGCATGTTTTGAGGAAAATGTCGTATCCATGGGTGATACATTTTACTGCGAAGGATACAAGGAATTCCTCGAGGATACGATCAAGTGCCACAAGAATGAAGGCCACGGCACACTCGATACGAAAAACGCGCTTGCAGAGTCATGCAACGTTGCCCTGATGGAAATGGGAGCAAGACTCGGAAACGCGACATTTACCAGTTACCAGGCAAAGTTCGGATTCGGAAAATACACAGGCATCGATCTGCCGAATGAAACAAGCTGCAAATACCTGCTGTATAAACCGGAGACAATGATCGATGTCGACCTGGCAACGAACTCATTTGGACAGAACTTCAACCTGACGATGATCCAGATGACTACTGCTTTCAGTTCACTCATCAACGGGGGATATTACTACAAGCCGTACATCTGCAAGGCTCTGTATAACTCAGAAGGCGATCTGATCAAGTCTACGGGCAGAACACTCGTAACACGTACCATTTCTGAAGATACATGCGAAAAAGTCAAGGAGTGCATGCGACGGGTTGTTACAGCCGGAACAGGAGACTACGCCGCGATCAACGGTTACATAATCTCCGGAAAGACTGGAACGGCCGAGAAGGCCGGACGTGTGGAAGGCGATTACCTCATCTCATTCATAGGATTTGCTCCTTACGATAATCCGGAAGTGGTCTGCTACGTCGTCATAGACGAGCCGGAATCAGGAGATGAGCACGGCGTTTCGTCAGTCCTCTTTAACATGATCATGACTGACATCCTGCCGTACCTGAATGTAACTCCGGCAGCACTTGATACCGACCCGGACAATGCAGGACCTGTTGAGGTAAGCAATCCGCTCCTGGAGGAGATACAGCAGCTGGAAGAAGAACAGTTCGAAGAGGAGCAGGCCGGAGAAGAACCCGAAGAGGAACAGGCCGAAGAAGACGAGGAAGATTACGACCCATACGAAGAAGATGAGTATATAGACGAAGAGGGGGACGAATACTGATGGAAATACAGATGTTTATCGCACTGGGAGTAAGCTTGGTGCTGGGGCTTATACTTTGCCCGATCGGCATTCCTATCCTTCACAAGATGAAGTTCGGACAGTACGTAAGGGAAGAGGGACCTGAAGCCCACCTTAAGAAGTCCGGAACACCGACCATGGGCGGCATCATGATAGTCATCGCGATGCTTGCAGGATCCGCTGTGGTCTCCATATGGTATCCGGATGTATTCTACGTGATGATCTTTACATTCCTTTTTGGCGTGATCGGTCTGGTAGATGATCTCCTTAAGCTCTTCAAACATCAGTCGGAAGGACTGAAGGCCTGGCAGAAGATGGGATGCCAGATAATAGTAACGGCAGGCCTTGTGATCAGCATAGCGCTCATGACACCGGACGGCACCATGACGATAATACCATTCCTGGGTGCAGTGGATCTGGGCGGCTGGTTCTATCCGATCGCTGCGGTTGCCATACTCGGAACAGTTAACGGAGCAAACTTTACAGACGGGCTGGACGGCCTCGCAAGCAGCGTGACAACGGTCATAGCGGCATTTTTCACGATAGCAGGAACAATGCTCCTGTCTGATGTTGTCGGTTCCTCGCTCGCAATGGCAGGAGCCCTGCTCGCATTCCTTTGCTTCAATTCATATCCTGCGAAAGTATTCATGGGAGATACCGGATCGCTGGCGCTCGGAGGCTTCGTGTCAGTCACGGCGCTCATGCTGAGAATGCCGGTATTCCTCATCATCGTTGCATTCATATATCTGATAGAGATCCTTTCAGTCATGATGCAGGTCAGCTATTTCAAACTGACACATGGAAAGAGGATATTCAAGATGACTCCGATCCACCATCACTTTGAACTGTGCGGATGGTCGGAGACAAGGGTTGTAACTGTATTTACGATCATAACAGCGGTGCTCTGCGTGGTAGCGCTGATAGGACTTAAGATAGCACTTCAGTAATTTCAGGAAGGATCGGGGGAGATCATGGGCATTTTCAATGAGAATAATACATTTCTTGTATACGGAATGGGAATAAGCGGAAAAGGAGTCGCAAGACTCCTGTCTTCCATGGGCGAAGACATAATCCTTTACGACAAAAATGAAAACATTGACATGGATGCGGTCAAAAAGGAAGTAGGCCTTAAGGAAGACACGAAGACCATAACGGGAGAACTTACCGAGGATGATCTCGACTGCTTCGACATACTTGCGCTGAGCCCCGGAGTATCCATTTACCAGGAGAGCGTTAAGGCAGCCCAGGCAGCCGGTAAAAAAGTCCTCGGGGAGATAGAGATTGCATTTGAGGCTTCAAAGGGAAGGCTTGCCGCGATAACCGGAACAAACGGAAAGACAACGACGACCACATTGACCGGTGAGATCATGAAAGCCGCGTTCAGCGATGTTCACGTGGTCGGAAACATAGGCTATTCCTATGCAGAGGCGGCTGATAAGACAACAGAGGAGAGCGTAACTGTAGCTGAGATATCAAGCTTCCAGCTCGAGTCGATCGACGCTTTCAGGCCGGATGTATCGGCGATCCTGAACCTTACGCCGGACCATCTGGACAGACATTTCACTTTTGAGAACTACTGCATGGCTAAGCTCCTCATCGCAAAGAACCAGGATGAGAATGACACATGCGTGATAAATTATGACGATGAGATCCTGAGAAAGCTCAGCGTGGGCTTAAAACCGAAAAAGCTTTACTTCTCCAGAAAAGAAAAGCTGGACGCCGGTATTTATCTGGACGGGGAAGATATCATGTACAGCAACGGGCAGACCATATATAAAGTCATCAGTCGTTCGGAGATATCTCTGGTTGGCGACCATAACGTGGAAAATGTCATGGCTGCGATCGGCATTTCGATAGCCATGGGCGTCGATCTTGTCACCATCGCTTCCGTTATCAGGAAATTCAAGGCAGTCGAGCACAGGATCGAGTATGTAT
>JAZOAJ010000159.1:0-4178 GCA_045595385.1 Lachnospiraceae bacterium
TTTTGAAAAATCCGGCTGATGATAGATCGGCATATCAAATGACATTTCAAATTCTCCTTATTCTGATATTTCTCTCTCCAACGGCATGCTCATGCATCTTGGACCGCCTCTTCCCCTTGACAGTTCAGAGCTGGGTATCTCCAGGACCTCTATTCCGTGATCCTTAAGTATTCCGTTGGTTATATAATTTCTGTCATAAGCTATAACTGTGCCGGGTCGTACGCACAGTGTATTGGAACCGTCGTTCCATTGCTCACGCTCCGATGCCACGTGGCTGTTTCCTCCGCAGCGGATCAGTTCTATCTTTGTCCGGTGCAGATAACCTGCAAGTATATCGGAAAGGCTGCCATCCAGCTCCTTTACGCGGAGTCTGCTTCCATCCGGTCTGATCTCAAACATGCGGATCGTTCCTAAGATCCCGGGATGTATCAGGAATTTATCTATGTCTACCTGGGTAAAAACGGTATCCAGATGCATGTAAGCCCGGATGTTCGGAAGGCTGACAGCAAGGACTGTGTCCACTTTGCTGTCCGGATCCGCGAATATGTTTTTAGCCAGTATTTCTATCGCTTCGGGAGTTGTGCGCTGTGAAATGCCGACAGCTATCACATTCTGGCTAAGGACCAGTATGTCCCCGCCTTCTATACAGTTGGAATACTCCCGTCGGTAATAGAATGTGAGATCCGGGGCAAAGTCAGGATGATGCTCCAGGATATACTGCGCATAGATAGTCTCCCGGTTACGTGTCACTGAATACATGTGATCCAGGCTCACTCCCCTGCCTATGACAGCAAAGGGATCACGTGTAAAATACAGATTGGGAACGGGATCCAGCAGAAACCTGTTCCCCTGCTGTACCATCTCCGCGAGAGGCTGCCTGTCTCTTACACCCAGTTCTGCGGCGGAAATACCGGCCATGGTCTTAAGTATCAGTTCCCTGCAGTCTTTCACAGACATAAGATACGCGAATAACTCTTCGCTGAAATTCTGCGCCTTGCTCCCGCCTTCTCTTATCAGCTGACGGATGAACCGTTCTTTTATTTCAACGGACTGCTGTATGGTCTGGGCGGCCAGATCTTCGAGATATACCACCTCGGCTCCGTATGCTCTTAAAGTTTCCGCAAATCTGTCATGCTCCTCAACTGCCGTTTTCAGATAAGGAATATCTTCGAACAGCAGCTGCTCCAACTTTTCCGGGATCAGATGTTCCAGTTCCTTTCCCGGCCTATGCAGGAGAACTTTTTTCAATTGCCCTGTCTCGTTAAATACCTGCACTAAGCACTCACTCCTTTCAGGAAATCAAGTACTGCCTTATTGAACTCTTCAGGTTTTTTGTTCGCTATGAAATGGCTGCCCTCAATGAACACCAGACGGCTTCCCGGTATGCTGTCCGCTATCAGCTGTGTATGTGATTTAAGTATCATATCCTTAGTTCCTGCAATGACCAGCGTCTTGGCCTGTATAGCCTTCAGCTCTTCAGGCCTGATATTGGGATCATTTACCATCAGCCCGAGCATTTCAGAATTCTTCTTTGCCTGATCGCTCTTACCGGAAAATCTCCCGGCTATCCTGTAGCCGATCTCAATGGGGATCTGCGTGGATCTTCTGACGCCTTTCGCATCCAGATTCGCACCGTTAAGGATAAGATGATCCACCAGCTCAGGATGCTGCATCGCGAAGATCATGGCTATGTTGCCGCCGTCTGAAACACCAAGTATATGGGCTTTCGCGATACTGTGTTCATCCATGAAACCCAGCAAGTCATCTGCAAACTGACGGATCGTAAACGGAGCCTCTCCTCTTGGCGTTCTGCCGTGTCCTCTGGTATCGATCGCGTACACGTGATAATGCCGGGCGAACTCATAGATCTGTCCGTTAAAATACGAACTGTCCTCCCCGTTGCCGTGGAGCAGTATCAGAGGGTCTCCGCTGCCTTTTTCAATGTAAAAATGTTCAATATCCATCTGCTCACTTTATGCGGACATATCTGCTTCCGTCTCTTTTAAGGATGCCTTCGCTTATCATGTCACGCCTTATGGTGCAATAGTCTTCATGGAACCTGGTAATGATCTCATTGAGTTCTTTCTCTTCATATACCTTGCCGGGGACAAACTGTGCCGAGATCACGTCATAACAGATCAGTTTTTTCTTCCGCTGGACCGGTATTGCTTTAAGCTTCCCGTACTCGAAGAAGGCATCGATCACTTTTTTACGGTATTTTTCCTCTCTGGCCTGCTGTTCATCGATCTCTTCCGACCCTGACGCCACTATGCCAAACAAGGTCTCATCCAGCAGCTCACTGCGTATGGAATAAACGGTGTAGTACTGCTCCTTGCGTGAGATCACCAGCCCCGCCTCTTCGAGTTTTTTCATATGAAATGATACGGTGGACGGGGTAAGTCCCAGGCGTTCCGCAAGGAGTTCTGCATACATTTCTCCCTGAGTCAGTGACTGCATGATGCGGAGCCGCGACAGGTCTGACAGGCTTTTAAATATCTTCAGTGCATTTTCCTGTGTCATCTCTTTACCTCCGCGAAATGTGCGATCACATCTTCCAGGGCTTCCATTTTGGTCTCCCCGACTACTATGTTCCTGATATCGCCATGTTCCCTGGCTTTATCAAGAGCCTCACCCCAGGTCTTCTTAAAGCCATCAAACCTTGCGCTTACAGCTTCAATTCCTGCGCCGGGACGTTCGGCCAGGGCGTTAGTCACTGTTTTGCATACTTCGTATATGTTTGTCCTTACTTTGACAAAATCCGCGTCGTCCTTGCGCTCTTCTTTTTCCAGTCTGGCTATATCGTTTTTTCCGGCTTCTATCTGCTGTGACAGATATCCGATAAAATCTTTCATTTCTGAGCTTCTCCTTTCGCATAATATTTAATTCGATAATTATCGAATTAAATATAACTGTCGGAAGGGCGGTTGTCAATATTTATTTTGATATACATCGAAACAAATTACAGCCAGTTCTTTTTCTTGAAGATTATCAGGCAGACGACGACAATGGCAACGCTCAGACCTATTACGACCGGATAGCCGAGTGGCGAATCAAGTTCCGGCATGTATTTGAAGTTCATGCCATACCAGCCGACGATAAGGGTAAGCGGCATGAATATGGCCGTTACCACTGTAAGTATCGTCATGATATGGTTCTGTTTTAGATCTATCTGAGACTGGTACAGGTCTCCGAGCTGAACCGTATAATCACGGAGCGAAGCAGCCATGTCATGCAGTCTTGCCATCCTGTTGGTGAACATGTGGAAATAGCGCAGGTTGTCCTCTTTAAAGAAATCATTTTCATTCTCTTCAAGCTCCTGGCTCAGGTCGATCAGCTGTTCATAATGTATCCTGAGTTTACGGATGTCACCCCTGATCTCATTCAGATGCTTAAGGGGTGCCTTGTCTGCCCCGTTAAGTATAGTTTTCTCTATCTCTTCCAGTTCTGCTTCAGCCTTTTCCATCATCCGCATGTCATTGTGGACTATCTGCTCAAGGAAGTCATAAACAAAACGCTCAAGGCACGGATACTGCCAATGGCGGGACTTTCTGATCTTTTCTACAATGCCCAGTGCTGTATCGGAATCATCTATGAAGATCATGCCCTTTTCGTCAAGGGCAAAAGCAAACCTGAATCCGTCACCGGACATGTTCTCGCGGTCAGGGATCAGGAATGTACCGGTCAGGGAGTCGATATTGACTTCCACCTTTGTATTGTGTATCTCATCCAGATTGAGATCCATGTCTATTCCCAGATCAAATGAATCCTTTTCCCTCTCCCACTGCGATGGTTTGATTATGGCAACATACTGGCCTTCATGAGCAAGACATGCCTCCAGACTGCATTCTTCCAATGTTTTCTTAATGAGATAATACATTTCATTTCCTCCTGCACAAAACAGCCCTGTCCGGATCACTATCAGTATTTTACCATACAAGCGGATATGTGAATGATCAATTTGACCGCACTGCTCTGCAAATATATAATTATCTTAAATATTGATCAAAGGTAGGAGCCCATATATGAATTATAAAGGAAAATACATGGTTAACCGCTATGAGCAGATAGAGCTTTTCTCCCGGGCGGAATACAAAAGGCGTCTGGACGGTATCAGGCGCATCATGAAAGAGCAGGAGGCTGATACTGCCCTGTTTCTTGAGTGCGGTGAAGAGGCATAC
>JAZOAJ010000160.1:0-6635 GCA_045595385.1 Lachnospiraceae bacterium
AGCGAATCTGATCGGATTCTCCGGCTCACGATAGATAGTCCTCTTTACTTTCAGCGGTGAATTTATTGTCCGCTGGATCCTTACATCCTGATATGCCATATGCTTTCCCCCTTCTATTTTTTAGCTGCGATCACGCAGTTCTTCACAGAAAGATTCAAATTCTCCTTCTTTATCATAAGACTCGAAAGAAAACTCCTGGTATTCGTCCCTGTCTTTCTTCCAGTAAAGATAGAGCCAGGGGCCTCTCCCTCCGGAATCTGTCGAGACACTCCGTCGTATGACCGTTCCCCCTTCAATAAGTTTCCAAAAAACAGACCATTCATCCGGGGTAAGTTCAATGCTGCCCTTTATCGTGGCATCAGCTTCAGTCAGCGGCCAGTGGTCGCCTTCCCTTTTTTCATGATAGAAATAGTATTTCCCATTTTCTGTATAGAAACGGTATCTCTGAAATTCGGGAGGGTAGGTTGATGAATCGACAGTATAATAAAACTCGGTAAAGTCAGCCTGCTTTATGTCTTTCCCGACTGTGAATTCACTTTTCAACATGCAGCCGGGCATGGAGATAAGAGCAAGCGTCAGCAGAGCTGCTGGTATGATCTTTCTCATTTATCAGCCTCCGGTTTTAGGATGGGTTCGTCTTTGGTTACAGCCAGATAGAAAGTAAATATGATAATGATATAGCAAATGGTCTTAGGGAGCATCAGCATGCCCAGGATAGGAACGATCCCGGCCAATACCGCAACGGGCATGTAGAATACGAAGGACAGGAGTATCCACAGCCAGACCAGCCTGAAACGCTTTACCATATTCCTGTTCTGGAAGAAAATTACGATCACGATGATGCCCAGTGCCAGAAACGGTATGTTCCTGTAGGTTCCCCAAAGAGGATCGCTTGAATTTGAGGCCCAGCCATTCTGGGGGAACAGGCAGAGTATGACACGCGCAAAAGCAAGGAAATTCACGATTATCAGGAGCCAGCGCTGATCTTTCAGCTGGTAGATCACCGCGGCGATGTGGTATACGAACATGTAGAATACTGTCATGGTGATCGATGTGATGAGTTTTCCCACACCGAGGGCGACAGTAAAGTCTGAATCAATGAAATAATTCAGTACCCTGGGGACCAGGTGAAAAGCGTCGCCTGCGCCAAGTATGAGCACAGCAACGCCCATCCATATCTCGACACGGTTACGTGATCTCTTAAGGATCAGTATCCCGACGATGATCGCAATTGCCAGATATAAAATGTCAAATAAAGACTCTCCGTACTTCATGGCTATCTCCAATTTATTTTCCTATTGTTTAAATTATATAACTCATATTTACGGTGTGTAAAGATTATTTCTGCGAGCTATTTCTTTTCAAAAACCCGTCCATGTGCAATAATAATAAAAACGAAAAGGACACCATGCCATGAAAAAAACAGTGAAGATAATTATCATAATGGGGGCGGTGCTGATGATCTCTCTTTTGGGCGGATGCCGCGGCAATGTCAAGGTTAGCGGCATTACATCTTTCAGTTACAGATATACGGCAGGCAACATGGTAAATGCGGATGTTTACTATGGCCTTGAGTATAGAAACGGCACCTATACAGCGACCGTTAAGCCAAATGGCACTCCGGAAGAAGATGCTGAGAGCTTCAAGGTAGATAAAATGTTTGAAGAAAACCTGAGAGCCATTCTCGAGAAATACAAAGTCAGTAAATGGAACGGTTTTAACAAGACCAACAAAATGGTACTGGACGGAAACAGTTTTTATCTGGACATATACATGGAAGAAGGCGAGATAAGCGCACACGGCTACATGTCATGGCCTGACGGATATGCCGATTTTAAGGAAGAAATAATAAATCTCTTTGAGAGCATTAAATAAGAAAGGAGCAATAAACCATGTGGAACAGCTTTAAGGTAAGCCAGTACGAAGGCATGATCGCAGAGACCATCAATATCGAAGGTCATGACGGAAAGCCCATACGCGCTTACTATTCACGTCCTTTAACGGACGATGTGGTACCGGGCATCGTACTGATACCCCATATGCCCGGATGGGATGAGTGGTGCCGTGAGACGGCGCGCAGGTTCACTGCGCACGGCTACAGCGTGCTCTGCCCGAACATCTACGAAGACTTTGGCGATGGAACTCCCGTTGAGGTTTCCGGAAAAGCCAGGGAAGCCGGAGGCGTTCCCGACAGTACAGTAATGGGTGATGTAAAAGGCTCGCTCAGCTTCCTGCACAATCAGGCAAATGCAAATGGAAAGGTCGGAGTCATCGGCATGTGCTCAGGCGGCCGCCATACTTTCCTTGCGGCTTCAACACTAGATGGAGTTGACGCTGCGGTTGACTGCTGGGGAGGCGGAGTTATCGCTGCGCCTGAACAGCTTACCCCTGCACGTCCGGTTGCTCCTGTTGGCTACGCAGTCGGACTTGGATGCCCGCTGCTCGGAATCTTTGGAAATGATGACAAGAATCCGCCTCCCGAACATGTGGACAAGCTTGAGGAAGTACTTAAAGATCTGGGAAAGGAATACGAGTTCTACCGCTATGACGGAGCGGGACACGGTTTCTGGTACTATGATAAACCAATGTACCGCCAGGAGCAGGCGATGGATTCGTTTAACCGGGTCCTGGAGTTCTTTGACAGGTATCTGAAAGAGACCTTATAACGTGGCAGATTCAAATGTAAAACCATTTGCGGTTATGGCAAAACCGGTCGGGTCACGCTGCAACATGAGGTGCAGCTACTGCTACTATCTCGATAAGGCAAAGTATTCATCCAGCGCAGTCCAGTCCCGGATGAGCGATAATGTGCTCGAGCAGATGATAAAGCAGACAATAGAGCTTTCAGGAGGCCCCGTCGTGTCATTTACATGGCACGGCGGGGAACCTACGCTTGCCGGGATAGAGTTTTACAGAAAAGCTGTAGAACTTGAGAAGAAGTATCTTCCGGCGGGGTGGCAGGTCTGGAACAATCTTCAGACAAACGGCCTGCGCATCAGCGAAGAATGGTGCCGTTTCCTGAAAGAAAACCGCTTTGACGTGGGAGTGAGCATAGATGGCTCCGCTGCAATCCATGACAGGAACCGCCATACGGTAAACGGAGATGGAACATATAGTAAAGTGATCCGCGGCATAAGACTGCTGAAAAGTGCCGGCATTGAGCCGGATCTTTTGTGTACTGTAAATTCCGCAACAGCTGCAGATCCGCTTGGCGCATACAGGGCGCTCCGTGATACAGGCTGCGGCTGGGTGCAGTTCATTCCGATAGTAGTACGCCGTCCGGACGGAATTTTGTCAAAGCAGAGCGTGACAGGGGAAGACTATGGGAAATTCCTCTGCGCGGTGTTTGATGAGTGGGCAAAGCATGACATAGGCAGGCTGGATGTTCAGCTTTTTGCTGAGATGGCGCGTGTCATGGCAGGCGGTGAAGCAAGTCTTTGCTGGATGAGCAGGACCTGTGGCCGTGTGCTCATCGCAGAGGAGGACGGCAGCATCTATTCGTGCGATCATTTCGTGGACAGTGACCACAGACTTGGAAATATCAGGACAGATGAGCTTGGCTTACTGCTGGATAGTGACAGACAGATGGTTTTCGGAAATTCAAAGGAAACCGGTCTTACTTCTGAGTGCAGGGATTGTCCTTACCTGAGGTACTGTAATGGAGGATGCCCGAAAGACCGTTTTGGTAAAAGCCTGGACGGGGAGGAAGGACAGTATATCCTGTGCTCAGGGCTGAAAGCGTTCTTTTCTCACGCTGAACCTGTTATGCGGAGGATAATGGAACTCAGCTCTGCAGGATTGAAACCTAAGGAGATCATGAACAGCCTTTAAACAAACTATTGATAGTAATAATAAAAGCCCCCGGAGTATCATGCTCCGGGGGCTCTTGTCATATATTCAGTTGTATTTCAGAAAATTATTCAGCAGGTGAGAAAGCACCAGGTGTGAACATGTTCTGGTTTCCTGAAACTGCAGGAATGTACTTGCTTGTGCATGCTGTCTGGTTGTTGAAGCAGCAGATAGCATAACCTACGCACTGATCATATGTGAAATACTGATCCCATGCTGCTACATTCTCTTCACTGTCATCTGCAAGCATCTGCTCGTAGAGTCTGTCAAGTTCAGGATCTTCGATACCGATAGAGATAAGGCCGTTAAGAGTGTTCATGTCGTTGCCTGACCACCATCTTCTTGTTACGTTAGGAAGATATGAGCCGCCACCGAATGTATCAAAACGCATATCCCACTTGGTCCAGTCATACTGGATCTCCTGCATTGTAGCCATTTCAGCCATTAACAGGTCAGCCTTGATTCCGATCTCATTGAGCATGGACTGTACAAGAACAGTTGCCTGGCCTCTCATATCCATGTCAGAGAAGAGGATAACAAGAGTCTCGCCGTTGTAACTGGACTGTGCAAGATACTCTTTAGCCTTCTCAACGTCATAATCATAATACTCACGTCCTGTTGTCCAATCCTTAGGAGCGTCGATCATTCTCGGTGAGATTCCATAAGCAGGGAAAGCAGGAGCATCGATACCTTCTGCTACAGCAGCATTGTCGATAGCTGTGCAGATAGCCTTACGAAGGTTAACGTCTGAGCAAGGTGAAGCCTCGTTGAAGTTGAAGTAGAATGATACCGGAGGATCAACGGGAACATCAACAACAGTAAGTTCAGGAACGTCAACATAGTTTGCAACGTCAGCAAGGTTCATGCCTGAGCAGGCATCTACAGAGCCGTTCTCAAGAGCGATGGCTCTTGCGGATGCATCAGCGATAACGTCGCAGCGGATCTCCTTGAAGTTCTGGTAACGTGTTACATAGTCATTCTCTGTAAGCCATGCTTCATCGTCGATATTGTTATACCAGTAATCTTCATTTGCCTCGAAAATACCATAGGATCCTTCCATGAATTCCTTTACTTTGTAAGGTCCGGTTCCGATGGGGTTCTTAGCGAAATGATCGGGGTCAGCCTCGTATGATGCCTGTGAGTAAATGGGAGGGTTGCTGAGCTGTTTCTGATACTCACCAACTGAGAAAGGCTCCTTGTTGTGCCAGATAAATGTATAATCACCGGTTACTTCGATGTTATCAAGCTTGGCAACTGCTCCAAGGTTTCCGTTGTCAATGTAGTTTTGAATGCTCCACTTTACATCTTCAGCTTTAATGTTATTGCCATTAAAGTCTGTGATGAAATCCCAAAGCTCACAGTCATATGACAGATCATCGATCTGCTCGATGCTCTTGAGCATGAGAAGATGGAAGCCGCCCTGTTTGTCAGCTTCGCCGAGTTTCTCAAATGTGCCGATCGCTACGCCAAAGCCGCCGCCTCTTGCGTTAGGGTCGAAACTTGTAACGCCTGAGCCGCATGCGATGGTGATAAGGTCTCCAAAATACTCTCCCTTAGGAGCTCTCTTCGCGACTGCTGCCAGCTGGATATCAACAGTGTCAGCGCCCTCATCCTGTCTGATGTCAGCGTCGGTGTTTCCCTCAGTATTGGCCTGGGTTGCTTCTGTGACCTGTGTGTCAGCAGGAGCAGTCGATGCCGGAGCGGGAGCGCTGCCGCCGCATCCTGCCAGAAGTGAAACGGCAAGGATACCTGCAAACAATAATGATAAGATCTTCTTCATTTGTTTTCTCCTTTTTAATATTTGCAAATTATGAATATCCGTAATTGGTATATTCATTTGACAAAATCATTATAATTTTCCGCGCTCACCCCTGTTATATACGTTCTGAATACACACACTCTGTTTTGCAGAAAATGAATAATGGGTTTTTCTCTCCGTTAGGGAAATAACAAGGGAATAACTCTCCTTGAACGGCATTTATCCGGCGCGCAGGGGATATTATAATCTCCCCAAGATAACCGTAGACTTTCAAGGAAAGGAGTTAAAAATGTTTAGGAAAAATGTAAGGATCGCTATTCTGGCCGGTGCCGGTATCCTTGCATTGATCGCGGCCATGAGGTTCGCCCGTGTGATCGGTATCATATGCCTGATCTGGCTGGCAATATTCATCTTCGCAAGGATAAGTACCAGAAAGAGCGAAAAAGAAGTCTCTGAAGAAGATCAGAGCAAGGTTGTGGATGAGGCGGAGTCTTCCCCAAAGGACACTGATCCCCACAAAGCCGTAATGGAGCATATCAGAGCACTGTCGGTCTCCCTGTTCAGGATCTGTGACATGGACGTCAGGAACGCCGGCATGAGAGTCCAGAGGATCGCAAAGGACATAATCAGGGAGAGATATGAAGGAAAGAATGAATGCAAGGGATACGCGCAGTTCGAGCGTTATTATCTCCCGACATTCAGGAAAACAGTTGACAACTACAGCAGGATGGAGCAGAAGGGCATGACAGACCCGAAGATCCGCGCGGACATGATCGCGTACCTGCAGAGCTGTGAAAATGCATTTTCAAGATTATACTCAAGCATGTTCAATGAAGATATCCTCAACATGGAAGTCCAGATGAGGGCAATGAACATAACAATGAAAAGGGACGGCCTACTGTGACAGGCCGTCCGGCTTTTTATATATTATCTCTGTACCCGCCCGGAGCCGTCTCCGCCTGCGAGCTTTTCAACTTCGGCAATTGTTGCATGGTTAAAGTCACCTTCAATCGAATGCTTGAGCGCT
>JAZOAJ010000161.1:0-2112 GCA_045595385.1 Lachnospiraceae bacterium
TGGCCGCGAGCATTACAGCATGCGCGCCGCCGCCTGAGCCTCCGGTGGATACGAAATAGTCAACGCTTCCCGGGAGGTTCCCCAGCAGGATGTTGTACTTCACGAAGCGCACGGCGTTTTTCTGGTCCACGAGGCAGCTCGGGGCATCACCCGTATAGCTGCCGTCAGCAAGCGTGCTCTGCTTGCCGCGGTTTCCACAGGCAACATTTATATAACCTTCTTTCGCGTATTTAGTTCCCGCGGTCTGATTTGCCTGGGATGAATAGCCTGCCGCGCCGGTATTTATGATAACGGGAGCCGTGGCTGCTGTGTAGATCTGACCGTTCGTGCTTGTGACACTCGCGTCATAGTCGATGATAAGATCGCCGGCGGCCGTTCCGCTTGTAACGTCCTCTGTGCCGTCGCCGTCTGTGTCCACGCCCTTGACATAGGCTCCGGGAACGCAGACAGAAACTCCCTGGTAGTCAGGGAGCTCAGCGTTGGCAACCGCAGTCACGACTTCCATCGTCCATGCGTCGTCACTGTCGGAATATGTCCATTCGGGTTTGATGTTGGATAGGTCGAGGGCCTCTTCGATGCCGGCCTTTTCTTCGCTGTCGCAGATGGCGGCAGTGGTTTCTTTGATCTCTTCAGTGGTGGTTTCGGCTGAGGTGCTCTCCTCAGTCTCTCCGGTGGTGCTCTCACTTACTGTCGTCTCAGCCTGGCTGCTGCCGCACGCTGCAAGCCCCAGTACAAGGGCCGTCGCCAACAGTATCGCGATTGTCTTTTTCATGTTTATGCGCTCCTTATTATTAGTATTTGTAAACTAATAATAACTCATTTTCCTTAAATCAACTTTAAAAAGTTTAAATTATCACGCCTTCCAGGTGGTCAACTTCGTGTTGCACTATCTGAGCGGGAAAACCGGAGAACTTCCGCCTTTGCTTCTGCCAGCCCTCGTCCAGATACTCTACCTCGATGTCTTTGTATCGGGTGGTCTTCCGCACGCCGTCAAGAGAGAGGCAACCCTCCTCAGCCTCAAACGGCCCGCGTCTGGAAATGATCACGGGATTGAACATCACGATGTCGGCAAATCCTATGTTTACAATGATGATGCGCTTCCTGACTCCGATCATGTTGGCCGCCATTCCGACGCACCTGTCCCTGTTGGCCTGCAGCGTGTCCTGCAGGTCCTTCGCAACGGCTGCATCCGCCGGCACCGCCTCCTCGGACGGCTGCCCCAAAAAGAAAATGTCTCTTACTATCTGCTTTATCATTTACCTGCCCTCCGGCGCGATCTTATCTTTTTATATATTTCATATTGCCGCTTTTCTTCATCTATGCTGTCCCCTGCAAGTCCCTTGGCCTCCAGGATCCTGTCTATTGCCTTGGCTGTGTCCATAGTATGATAAGCAGGGAATAGTTTTCTCAGTTCTTTAGGCTTAACGGTTTTGTACACCTGAACAGATGTCTTGCCATAGGTATAGGCATAGTATCTATATAAGTATCCGATCCAATAGATTTCATCCGGCGCATATTTAACAGAACCATAATCAGTTTGCCCGTATTCCTCGTCAAGCCGGTCTAATATGTCTTTCGCCTGAATATTAGTCTGCAGTACAGCAAGATTGTCCATTTCTCCGGCTATTTCACTGTTCATGAATCTTCTGATAAATATCTCCGAACTCGAGTGCTGACCTGATATGGATCTTTCAAAAGCATTTGCCTGGAGATTGCATAGAAGCAGCCCGTCTCTATCTATTTTTTTCATGTTACCCTACGCTTTCATCATTGATCACTTTAATATATCATCAATATATCGGCCTTTACCCCTGTATTGTCTTAACGCAAGTTTTACTTTATCATCTCCAAGTTTCGACTCTCCACCACGCATTCCCTTATAATAGTTTCTTTCGCTGCGGGAGACATAAGATCTTTCCAATATTTTTATTTGTTTGACTGACCGTTCACTGGTAAATACATACTGTTTCCCAAGGTTAGTGGCTGCCAGGCAGTGTTTGCATTGCTCATCAGTTATTTCCCCGGATGTAAATGAATTAATTATCTGAAACATTCTGTTGTCAGCAATAGGCGCTATGATGTAATCGCAGTTTTCGACATCTCTGATAAGAT
>JAZOAJ010000162.1:0-2867 GCA_045595385.1 Lachnospiraceae bacterium
CAGAGCTCTTCTGCCACATTGTGGGCTGTCTTGAACGGCCTGCCGCACCTTTGGCAGTTTTTGTCATGCCATTTCTCACCCGGCAGCAATATGGCGTCATACGGCTTAAGGTCATTCGAGAGCATGCCGCTCCATATCGCCTCATGCATGCCGTACAAGGCGTTCAGCCATTGTCTTTCATCAGGGTAATGATCCGATGAAAAGACATCTTTAAAGTTATCCCTGACTTCAGCTGAAAGGTTCCACCATGTGTAGTCGTCTTCCGGAGCATTTTCCTGAATGAACTTCTTGTTCATGATGCAGTCTTTCAGTGATCCAAGGTCTATCCTGTTGTTTTCAAATCTGTACGGCGATCCCCCAAGGAAGAGGACGAAGTAAAACAGCCTGGCCATCGCAAAGTATTCATCCTGAAGGGTCCTCGGCGTCTCCGCAAACACGCAGTCGTGCTCCCACAGGGCGGGCGATGAGTATTCGGGTATCCCCACCGGGCAGACATATCCCTCCATCTGGCAGCTGTCTGTGTCGATGAGGAATACCTCCCCTTCCCTGTCAACCAGGAAGTTCTTGGGATTTATGTCACCGATCAGGACATTCTGCGAATGAAGGAGCGAGATTATCTCGGCTATGTTCATGCACAGCTCAACAAGGTCTGAGCGTTTCCATTCCCAATGGAGCCGGTCTCCTCCGTTCAGGGATATGATCATGTCATCAAGCGCCACGGCCTCGGAGCCTGCGGCGTATGTGACATCCTTCATGGAGAATCCGACCAGCTCGTGCCGGCTGCTCGATTCAAACACCGGCTGTATGGGCCAGCAGATCCGCCTGTCAGAGCTGAGAGCTTTATTTGAGATCATGGCAAGGACTTTTTCCTGCCTCTGCCTGGTCAGTTTGTGATCGTGATATATCTTGAAACATTCCTTCCCGATATCGGTCCGGTAGATGTTTCCTTCCCCGCCCTCACCAATGCATTTGCCGACGGTGTATTTCACATTGTTTTCCGGATCCCCGTAATACACTGACGCATATCTGCCGGGGATCAGCACATTTCCTTCAGCGGGAGCTTTTGAGCTGACCTTTTCCTGCCCACAGGGGACACTGCCCAGTTTTTCAGCATATGGCATCACATGCTCCGCATCCGTCACTGACACGGCAATGATGTTATCCGGCATCAGGGATATGCGCCTGCACACATACTCATCGTCAGTCAGCACACAAATGCTTTCATCTGAGCGCTCCAGCCTGTCCAGGAACGCATCGGCGTAGTTCAGGGATTCTCCGCTGTCGTCAGTTCTTATCAGCGACAGCGTGTCCTTAAGGCTGTTGTTGAACTCCTTATAAAGTTTCTTGGCCTCAAGCGCCTGGGACGGATCCCGGCTCTCGCTGAGCTCCGCCAGATACTCGACCGTGCCGATGTCCACTGCCAGGTTAGAGCGGCCGATTATCATGATCGGATTGAGCGCTCCGGTCACGAATCTCGCATAGTCCCTGTTCCTGCATCCGGGGTAAGCCAGATACACCCGGTCATACCCGTACAGATATTCCGCAGGATATGGTTCACCGCCGCTCTTATCCATTGGTGACTTATCCACGCTGAGCTCGTACATCGCTTTAAACTCCAAAGCGCTGTCTTTCATTTCTCCCAGTATCGCCGCAAGCCGCTTACCTTCACGGAGAGCCTCTCCCGCACATGCTTCAGACAGGCCGAACAGTCTGATGAAGTCATCGAGTTCCCTTATGAAGACCCGCCTGTTTTCATAGGTCCTGACGGTCTCTTCCTTTTCATGCGCGGTCAGGTTCCTGAGCCAGCTGATCTTGGACAACAGTCTTACGAACGGATCGATAAGATCCCTGCTCTCCCCGGTCAGAAAGTCATCCAGATGTTCCTTTGAAAGGAAACGGAACCTGATGAGCTTGCACCATCCGGCGAGATCGATCCGGGAGGTGTCAAGCGCAGAGTTTTCCACTGTCCCGGCAAACGGGACGTCAGATGCGAAAGACTCTCCCAGCATGTTCTTAAGGTCCGCAGCCATCAGTATGGCGCGCACGGCATAAGGCGAATCGGGCGTGAGCTTGAATTCTTCATTGTCCGGAATGACGATATATTTACGGACCCAGTCATCCATTCCGGCAGTCATGCCCAGTGCCAGATCCCTGACACGGTCCCCGATGACAATGTATATGAACCTTTCAAGGATATCCAGGTTGTGCCTGTTATCCTTGGAGATTATCTGTCTGAAAATGTCCGGGGCTATCTTAACTGCCATCTTTAAACCAAAAGTGTCTCATCAACTGAAATAAAATATCTGCCGTTATCTGCTGCCATGGACGAGAGGACGGCAAATGCTTTCCGGCTGCCTTCAAGGGCAGCTAAGGCATATGCGGTCACCGCGCAGTCCATGCGTCCTGTTTTTTCAAAGTCTGCCGCTATGTCATAGAAATTGTTTTTGGCGTCCATGGTTTCCGGGAGCAGGCACTTATCTGCAATGTCTGCGATGCTCTCTGTACCGGCTGCTTTCTCCACATAATCCTTAAGTGCCATCCTTACGGCATTCTTATCCTGCAGCATGTCTTCATGTCCTGTGTAGATCTCAAATATCTCTTCGAAGCGCTGTTCATCATGAAGCCGGCTTATGCGCCTTGACAGTTCTTCGCCTTTGTTGAACCGTCTTATCTCATTTTCCAGGTTTTCAGCCTCTGCATATGCCTTCAGATGCCCGCCTTCCGCAGCTTCGCGCAGGTACTCCATGGCGCGGGCGGGGTCTCTTCCTGTTCGCCAGGCGTTCTTATAGCAGAGTCCCAATCTCTACATTGCCTCTTTTGATCCAAGGTCTGCGGCTTCTTTTAATAATGCTGCCGCTCTCTCATGG
>JAZOAJ010000163.1:0-3550 GCA_045595385.1 Lachnospiraceae bacterium
CAGGATAACAACAGTGAGCCCTACATACGCTGATGAGATCTGTACGGATTTCTTCGGTGAGAATGCCCAGGACATATTCAACAGCAGGCGTGATGTCCTGTGCGGTATCTTAAACGGCATCGATACCAAGGCTCTGGATCCTGAGACCGATCCCATGATACCTGAGCACTACTGCGCGGCAGATGCGCGGCTCAAGGTCTCGGATGATGACGGCGACGGTTCTTACGAGACAGGGCCGTGCATTCCGGAAGGAAAGCTTCGTGCAAAGGAAGCCCTTCAGCAAAGGCTCGGTCTCGCCACAGATCCAAACAAGCCGATCTATTCGATCATCAGCAGGCTTACCGACCAGAAGGGACTTGACCTTGTGATAGCCATCATAGATGAGTTCCTTCAGGAAGATGTCCAGCTTATAGTACTCGGCGTCGGCGAACACAAATATGAGGAAAAATTCCGTTCCCTTGCCGGCATGATGCCGGACCGTGTCTCCTCATGCCAGTTCTTTGACGAGCCGCTGTCCCACATGATCTACGCTGGAAGCGATTTTGTGCTGGTGCCTTCGCTCTTCGAGCCCTGCGGGCTTACACAGATCATCGCCATGCGTTACGGTTCTCTGCCGATCGTAAGGGAGACCGGCGGGCTTAAGGATACCGTCATTCCGTATAATAAGTTTGACGGAACAGGAACAGGATTTACATTTGCAAATTACAATGCACACGAGCTGCTGTTCACCATGAAAGAGGCAAATTCCATCTTCCATGAAAACAAGGAGGCTTTTGCCGGACTGGTGGCACACGCGCTTGAACAGGACTTCTCCTGGGATGTCTCAGCTCAGAAGTATCTTGATCTTTACAGGGAACTCATTTAATGAACATTTACCACAACTCGCAAAACATTCATTACCGCAGCCCCTTTGGGGCTGCGGAAGTCAATTCAAAGGTTACCTTACGGCTTGATCTTTCTGACACGGTTTCTCCGGTCAGTGCCTTCCTTATTTTTTATTTTAACGATCTGTACGATGAGACCCCCATGAACGAGGAGCCTCATGAAGACGGATCGCTGTCTTTTACGGCCGAACTGAAGCTTCCCGATACCCCGGGACTTCTGTTTTACGGCTTCCGCGTGGAAGACGGGGATTCGGCTTATTTTTATGGCAATAACGATGACCGGCTCGGCGGCGAGGGACGCATGTACGAATACGATCCTGTGCCATATCAGATCACAGTATACAAACCTGATCATGTTCCGTCATGGTACAAGGAAGGTATAGTATACCAGATATTTCCGGACAGGTTTGCGCGTTCCGCCAACTGGAAAGACCTTCAGAAAAAAGCCTTGAAAACATATACTGAGGGATATGAAAACTGCACGGATCCCACCCGACCCGGCAGGGCTGTGAAGAAGAAATGGGACAGCATTCCCATCTATCCCCGCGGACCGCAGGGCGGTGTCAGAGAATGGCAGTTTCTTGGAGGCAGCCTGGACGGCATTGCTTCGAAACTTGACTATCTGTCGGATCTCGGAGTGACCGTTCTGTATCTGAACCCCATTTTCTCAGCAGCAAGCAACCACAAATATGACACCACAGATTACCTTAAGATAGATGATGCCTTCGGCGATGAGGACTCTTTTTCCCGGCTTTGCAGTGAAGCTAAAAAGCGCGGGATCCGGATCATCCTGGATGGTGTCTTCAGCCATACAGGCGCTGACAGCAGATACTTCAACCTCTTTGGGAAAGAAGGAGTTAACGGTGCTTTTCAGGGAGAGAGTTCACCCTACCGCAGCTGGTATAATTTTTACGATAACGGATATGAGTCATGGTGGGGAGTACGCGATCTTCCCAACGTGCATGAACTGAACAGCAGCTACACTGACATGATCTACAGGAAGCCTGACAGTGTTATCCGCCACTGGATGCGGCTGGGAGCTTCCGGGTGGAGATTGGATGTAGCCGACGAGCTTCCGGATGAATTCATCCAGGGGCTCCGCAGCGCAATGCGTGAAGAGGATCCCGAGAGCATGCTGCTCGGAGAAGTCTGGGAGGACGCTTCAAATAAGACCAGCTACGGCATACTCAGGAAATATTTCCTTGGTGATGAGCTCCAGGGCGTAATGAACTATCCTTTCAGGACTGCATCCATCGAATTCATGAAAGGGAATATCTCAGCCGGTACTTTTTCTGCGCTGCTCATGAGCCTTAAGGAAAACTATCCGCGGGAGAATTTCTATGCAGACCTCAATCTGATAGGAAGCCATGACCGGGCAAGGGTGCTCAATGAACTCTCTGACACAAGGGATGCGCTGGAAAGCCGGATAGGTGATATGTCTTGCCGCCTTACAAGAGAAGAAAGACATTTCCTGAGGAAAGGCACTTCAAGGCCTGATGCAATTAAAGCAGCCTTTGCAATACCGGACGACAAACTTGAACTTGCAAAAGGCAGGCTGAAAGCATTGTCGCTCCTGCAGTTTGTAATGCCAGGAGTTCCGTGCATTTACTATGGAGATGAAGCCGGAATGACCGGATGGGAGGACCCTTACAACCGCGGACCATATCCTTGGGGAAATGAGGACGAGGAATTGCGTGAACATTACAGGACTCTTTGCAGAATGAGAAAAGAGCATCCCGTTCTTCTGGACGGCGATTTTGTTCCCAGCGCATGTTCTGAACATGTGATCTGCTTTGAGCGTTTCAACGATAATGAACGTTTCCGTCTTTATGTGAACAGAGGAATATTTGAATGGGAGAACATAGATCCGGAAGACGGATCTGATCCCTTCACTCTTCCCCCTCTCGGATGGAAGATAATATATTCATAAAAAAGTCCGGGCCAAGCCCGGACTTTTTATCATCATTCTTTAAGGATCACCAGTCTTTTTCCAGATCAAGGCTTCCCTTTTCGATACCGTCATGGATCGTATCAGCTTCGCCGTATTCATTCTGGCTGTCCCACGGCTCGAATGTTCCGTCAAGTATGGATTTGATCCTTTCGCCTGCTTCCAGTGTATCGTAGTTCCATACCCAGCTTCCGGTATCATCAACACCGCCGTAAACGTCATATTCATAGTTCTCATCCGGGACCATGTATCCTGAGAATTCATAATCGCCGATATTCATGATGGTCCATACAGTTATGTCTTCAAGCGTCATGTTGGTCTCAGTGTTCCTGAAGAGATCATCTATTATCTGAGGATACTTCTCTGCCGGCATGTCTTTAAGTTTCTCAATGATGGCCTTAAGGACTTTGTTCTGCCTTGCTGACCTGAAGTAGTCACTGTCTATCTTTCTTGTACGGCAAAATGCAAGAGCCTGAACTCCATTAAGGGTAACGAGACCGCCTTCTTTGAGTTCAGTAGTTGTCTCCATCCTTCCCTGGCCTGTAAAGTCTGCTGCCTGCTTATTGATGGCCACAGCCTCTTCATCAGAGATCTCAACTTCTACTCCGCCGATGTCGTCAACCATCCAGATCATGTTTGCGAAGTTGATCATTATGTATTTATGAAGATCCAGTCCGAAGTTCTCATTTATGGTCTTAAGAGCAAGATCGGCTCCTCC
>JAZOAJ010000164.1:0-4917 GCA_045595385.1 Lachnospiraceae bacterium
CAGGTGAATCCCGGAAAGTCCGCAGACACCTTCAGTTTGCCGTCAATGTCTCTTGCGCCGATAGTTGTGATCGCATGGCATCCGTAGTTGAGCAGGGCTGCTATCAGATTGCCTTCTGCATCAGTAAACTTAAGCACAGCCAGAGTCTTGTCGCTTGGTCCGTCATAATTGGCATTCTCCGCCCAGTATCCATCCTCGCACGGGAAATCTCTGTTGACATTTATATAGCTTCTGCCTGTTCCGAAACCGAAGCAGGCTTCCTGCATGCCGGAAAGGGCAATGCCGGCGGCTTCCAGGGCTTTTTCAAATATGATCTCGCCATACTTTACCTGGTTTTCATTGTACTTATGATGTATATGGGTCGGCCCGCCCTTTGTTACGGTCCTGGTCTGTATTCCGCCATGATTGTGGATATGGCAGAACATCTGGTCCTCGTAAGGAATGCCGTATTTTTCCGTGACTGCTTCCTTAAGGGCATCTGTCCCGTTGCTCTCTTCAAAAACACCGAACAGGAATGTTTTTTCTCCGTTATCGATCGCAAGCATCCGGACGTACATGTCCATGTAGATACCGTCGATCTGCAGACCCTCTCCCATGTAGGCGGGAGCCGGGAAGGGAAACATTTCAGCCGGGGGGCTGATACATACCTTAGCTGTTCCTACTCTCAGTTTACCCATGCCGCTGCCTCCTTAAACTACAACATATGTAGCCTGTGTGCGCTCGTTCCTGTATGATGCGATGATGCCGCCCGCCTGCGCGGTGCGGGCAAATACACCGGCGAACTCCCCGTTGTATACAAAGAGCCCGGCCATGGTGATGTAGTCATGCCACTGTCCGTCGCCGAATGCGAAGTCTATGTTCTGCACAGCGTACTGCGGAACATATTCCTGGCAGATATAGCCTTTTCCGTATACGGGGCGTACCTTTTCCTCCCACTCCTCCTGAGTATACTCTAGGCCTGCGAACACTCCGCTCGATCCGTAGGAGTCATCCGGCTTAAGTATGTAACGCTCCCTGTTTGCCAAAACCTCTTCCAGGGAAATGTACTCCTCTTCGAAAGGCATCGTCTTAGGGACATGCTCTTCAATGAAAGCTATCTCCTCATCTGTAAGGAACTGCTTAGTCCTCGGAAGATGGAGTATATGGAAGATATATTTGTGATGAACGACCTGGGTGCATAATGAACCTGCTATGAAGCACGCATTTTCACGGACCGCCTGAATGAACGCTCCGACTTCATCCTTATGATCCATGATATCTGTCGTGACTGCCCTGCGGTAGATCGCATCGACCACGTGTCCGGTAGGGGACCAGAGCTTTCCGTCTTTGAATGTGAGCTCTCTTATGTCGCAGATCTCGCAGTCCACGCCCGCCCTCTGGAAATGCCTTGCAAACTCCTGGAATTCACGGAGCGTTCCGGTGTCAAGGAAATCGATTATGGCAACATTGGGCTTTTCCACCTTTTTATCATAAGTCTGATACAGCTTAAGGAAGCAGTTTACCCAGCTGTCAAACATCTCGAATGTCTTAAAGTCATAATGGCGGCGCATTTCCTGATGAGCGGGATTGTCTATGATGAACTCATCCTGCATCCTGTCTTCGTTCATGCCGCTGGTACCGTCGGTATTGATCTCGCAGAAATAGAATTTTCCGGTATCCTCATGATAGAAAATGTCAAAACGCGCGATCGGAAGGACCGAGTCGTATCCGTTCGGTATAAGGATCAGCTCCTCAAGTTCTTTTGAGAACGGAAACAGCGCCCTGTAATCTTCATGCTCAAGATATTCATGTATGACCTTTTCGAAGATGCCGTAGGTTGTCCTGACTATCTGCCTGAACTGACAGACCATCTCCTCGTTATATATCCTGGGGATATGGACATTGCGCGAAGCAAACCGGTCATGAAAATACGCCGGCGAGCGCTCCATGTTGTCTTTCAGGGCAAGCGCTCCTTTCAGGTTCCCTTCCATGTCCGCATTTATAAGATCTATGTATTCTTTTCTGATCTCCTGAACTGACTTCATCACGGGCCTTCCTTTCTTATTCCTGCGGCACTTCACATATGCCGCCATATTGCAGTACTTTGTAGAAGCTTTCCAGATACCTGCCTTCCTCATCGGAAAGGTTTTCTTTTGCGATATTGAGCATCTTCTGTATGAATTCCCGGACCGGATGTCCGAAGACAGTGCCGTTCCAGCCGTTTGCCATCAGATCCCTGAAAGCGCTGTCTAAAACTCCTTCATCTATGCGGTCTTTCCGGATCTGTTCCTGAACGTTCGAAAGCACTTCATCCGAATACATCAGTCCCTTGACGAGCGCGCAGTATGCCAGCATGTATGGAACCGGGACCGAGTCCGCAGGCCTGATCTCCAGATACTTCTTTACCCTGACATGAGGAAATGCCATTGAAAGTATATGCTGTATCTGTGCTTCACCCGGAACCTTCCCCGCAAACAGTTCGGCGGTGGTCTTGAAGCCTGTGTATACTTCCTTTCCATCCTCTTCCACGAATATCATGGGCATGTCCGCAAGGAATCCCGTATAATCTTCAAAGCTGTAATCTTCCGAAAAAACACCGGGCAGAATGCCGCAGCGCGCGGGATCGGTGCGGTCCCAGATATCATACCGCTTTAAATATCCCTTGATGTCTTCTCCCTGGAAGCGCTTCGCGTTGTTGCACAGCAGCATCCAGGCGGGCGCGAAAAAGTGAGCTGCCTGCAGCTTTTTCCGGAAATCATCTTCTGATGTAAAATCCACGGATGTCTGAACGGATGCGCTGCCCCGCATCATCTGGCGGCCGCCGGTGCCGATCTTTTGGAAATGCATGTCCATGAGGCGGTAACGCTCTTTGGGGATCAGCTCCAGGTCGTCCACTTTACTCTCCGGCTGACAGCCGACGCACAATGCTTCAAGACCCATTGGCGTAAGTATCGAACCCAGTTTTTCAAAATAGTCCCTGCTGATCTCCTCAAGGCAGCAGACAGAATGCATGGGGAAAATGCTGATCTCTATCTGCGCAGCCGGCTCCAATGTTATTGTAAAATGCTCAGCTGTAAACCCCAGCAGATCTTCGCCCATGATAGGCTCGGATCCCGGGTACAACGCCATGAGCTTTTCAACGATCTCCCTGACACCTCCCGGACCTGAATAGGGAACAGCCATCTTTGTTTCACTGTTTACGATGAACTGCTCGATCTCAACTCCGATAAATGAGGCTTCGTTCTTTATTCCTCCCCTGAGATAGCCTGCTACGGCATCTGCCCAGGGGGCAGCATATTTCGCCATATGTCCTCCCTTTTATCATCATTCACATTTTCCTGTATTTAGATTATCATTTTTTGCGTTCTTTCACAACCTTGTGGAAGAACAGGAATATCTGTTAAAATACCGCTTGGAGGGCAAAGCCAATGAACATACAGATCTTCGGAACAAAAAAGGATTTTGACTGCAAGAAAGCAGAGCGTTATTTCAAGGAACGCAATATCAGCTTCCAGTTTATTGACATGAAGGAAAAGGGCATGAGCAGAGGCGAATTTGACTCTGTCTGCCGCGCAGTCGGCGGCCTTGAAAACCTCATTGACCAGAACTGCAAGGACAAGGACCTGCTGGCGCTGATCAAATACATAACAGAGGAGCAGAAGGCTGACAAAGTATTCGAGAACCAGAAAGTGATAAAGCTGCCGGTTGTCCGTAACGGCAAACTGGCAACCGCCGGTTATCAGCCGGATGTCTGGAAAAGTTGGAATTGAAAGATAAACCCCTGAACTTCATGTGTTCAGGGGTTTTTGCATCAGTAGATCCTTATGGCTGAGGGTGATACGGAATCGTATTTGCGGCCGGTATATGTCAGCGTGCCGTCTTCGCCGATGGCAAACACCGTTATGTCTCCGCTCGTCAGATTTCCTGATAGCAGGAATCTTCCGTCAGGTGAAATGCAGATGCCTCTGGGCATGATGCCTTCACAGTCAATGTTCTGGATGAGCTTCAATGTTCCGTCTTCATTTACCGAGAGCACAGCGATGATGTTGTCGCCGCCTTCGATCGTGCAGTATACGGCCTTGCCGCCCGGATGAACCAGAATGTCCTGGGCGCCCATCGGCCTGCAGTTGATCGTATACTCTTTTCCCTTATACTCCGAAGTGAGTGTTTCAACCTTCTGGATCAGATCGATCTTACCGTCTTCAGTGTATGAGAATACGTGGATCTCGCATTTGCGCTCATTGTTTGTATAAAATACAGGCTTGTCCGGGTGGAATGAGCTGTAGCGGGGAAATACCGCCCAGTCATCCACATACATGTCGAGCATCTTAAGCTTTCCTGCCTCTTCATCGATCCCGAATGTATATACCCTGTCCATTCCCTTGTCGCATACGACATAGAAATTTCCTGAGGGGGAGGGCATTACCGAGTGCTGCCTTGAAATGACGCGTGTCAGCTGTACATGACCGGTCACCGGATCGACCAGGCGTCTGCTTTCAGGCCCTAAGTTGCCGGTACTCTCTGTGATGAATACATCCTTGATCTTATCAATGCTGCCGTCATCATTTAAGTCTATGAGCAGCAGTCCTGCATCTTCCATGATCACCTTATTGCCCCAGCTGCCGTCAGCGTTTTTAACGACCTTGGTCACATAGAACGGGTCTGCGTGCTGGCTTACGAGCAGATGTTTTCTGCTCTTGTCCACTACAACATAGCATGGCTCGGTGCAAAGGGACTTTATGCTGCTGATGCGGGTAAGCTTTCCTGTGTTTTCATCGATAGAGTAGGCGAGCACATCTCCGCCTCCGCCCATCATTCCGTCCGCGTCGCCTTTTTCATTTACCACATAGAGGATAGGCTTGTCCGGATGAAGCCAGATCTGCCCGGCACAGATTTCCGGATCGATCGTCTCTATCAGCTCAAGGCCCGCGTTTTCAG
>JAZOAJ010000165.1:0-2207 GCA_045595385.1 Lachnospiraceae bacterium
TGACATGCATGGCCATACAGGCTCTGGCTCCATACTACAGTGGAAAAGGGGCAGGAACAGCTGAAGTAAGCGAAGATACTCTCAGTCGTGTCCGTACAGCTGTGGATGAAGCTCTGACATGGCTCGCTTCTGTGCAGAACGAAGACGGGACTTTTTCTTCAGGCGGATATGTCAACTCTGAATCAGCCAGTCAGGCAATAGTCATGCTTACGAGCATGGGGATAGACCCTGCTGATAATGATATCCTTATGAAAGACGGCAAAGGAGCTGTTGATGCCCTTATGTCATTTTATGTGAACAGTGGAGGTTTCAAACACATCAGCAGCAATTACAAGGCTGACGTGCTTGCTTCAACGCAGGGGTATTATTCGCTTGCAGCACTTTACCGCTATTATCAGGGTAAGACAAGTCTTTATGACATGACGGATGTGGAGATATCACATAAAGCAGAATACGTCCCTGACGAAGAAGAACCGGAAGATCCGGATGACCCATCAGACGATCCTGCGGATGACAAGACAGATAATAAACCGGGAGAAAAAGACAAACCGGACGATTCTGCCAAGACCCCGGATAAAGCACAGAAGTCTTCATCAAAAGCCGGAAGCAAGATCGAACTAAATAAGAAAAACAAAACATCCAAAGATAAGGAGCTTTCAGATATAGAGGCTCTTCTTGAGAAAGCCCGAGAAACGGCAGACGCTCTTCCTGCAGAGGCTGAAAAGTATTCTGAGGATGACCTGACTGCAATAGAGGACATCTGGAAGACATATATGGAATTATCGCCTGCAGAACAGATGGCCGCGGAATCGGATGAACGCTGGCAGAAATATCTGGAATGCACGAAAGCCTTGGCTGAAATCAATCATAAAGACTGCTCAATGGGCGTTGACCTTACATCGAACGAAGAGGGACTGATACCCTGGTATGTGAAGCTCGTGGTATCGGATTATTCTGCATCTGATACCGAGACTGCGGCTGTGGCTAAAGCTCTCGGAGATGGCGGGACGGTATATGGATTCTATGATCTGTATTTTATCAACACTCTGGACGGATCAGTATGGACACCGGAAGGTATCATAGGTGTCCGCCTTATGCTGCCTGAAGGTTTCAAAGGAACACCTGTAGCAGTTCATCTGCCGTCAGAAGGCAATATCGAACTGCTGGATGCAGTGACCGTCAAAGGAAGCGATGGTGCTTCATACGCAGAGTTTTTTGCTGCCGAATTCTCACCCTATGGACTGGCAGGTATCGATGGATCACTGGATGAATTACTGATAAGCAATATCGATGATAATGAAATCGCGGAGGAAGAGAACTCCGGTGTGATGCCTTGGATCGCAGCCTGCGGAGCAGGAGCTTTGATGCTTCTGATCCTGGCATTTATCCGCAGGAAAGCCGTTGCTTCAGAAGATGAAACGGCTTCAGATGATAAATAGAGATAAGGAGCGGCTAAGATGCAAAGAGACAGATTTCAGGATTACCATCCGGCCATACAGTTCCTTTTCTTCATCGCTGCCATCGTGTTTTCGATGTGCTTTGTACATCCGGCCTTCGTAGTATGCTCAGTATTTTTCTCTGCATGTTACCTCGTAATGCTGAGAGGAAGGAAAGCATGGAAGGTCATCGCCGCTACGGTTATGGTTTTTTTGGCAGTAACGCTGATCAATCCACTGGTAAACAGCAATGGAGAGTATGTACTTTTTACCTGGGCGGGAGGAAGAGCATATTACCTGGAGCCTCTGCTTTATGGAATGGCCCTCGGAGGAATGACTGTTTCAGTGCTTCTGTGGTTCGCCTGCTATAACACTGTAATGACCAGCGATAAATTCCTTCAGCTCACCGGGAAAAGGATCCCGTCTCTTTCTCTGGTGCTGACCATGGTAATGCGTCTGGTTCCGGATTATGCCAGAAAGGCGAAACAGATCTCCGGAGCAAGAAGTTGTATAGGCAAGGCGGGACCGGGAGATCTGAAGACAAGACTGAATGATGGAACACAGATCCTCTCATCTCTCGCAAGCTGGGCACTCGAAGGCGGCATTTCCCGCGCTGACAGCATGAAGAGCAGAGGATTTGGCACCGGTCAGAGAAGCAGCTTTTCGATGTACCGCTGGAGCGGTATCGATATGAGTCTTCTCGCAGGTCTCATTGCCATGATAGCCGCAGTGATCGTTCTCGCGGCTTTTGGAGCAACTTCAGTCACATAT
>JAZOAJ010000166.1:0-4038 GCA_045595385.1 Lachnospiraceae bacterium
TGATACTTGAAAACTACACTACCGGGCATACTGATACATGGGATATCACTGATCATGTCAATGTTTCTTCATTTGATGATGACGGATCATTTACGGTATCATACACATTGGACGGAGAAGTGTTTGAGCCATATAGTGATATATACATCAACCTGGTCTGTGAATATAATAATGACAATTATGCTGTTTCCAACTGGGTGTCAAATAATTTTGCATCATTGTATTGATCCCTGAACGGGACCGCTAAAGGAGAATGCCATGAAGAAAAAGAGTAACGCTAAAATCTACATTGCCATCGTGATCCTTGCGATCCTGGTGATATTACTGCTCAATCCGGGATGGTTCCCGCTTCCGGCAGAGTTTAAAGAACGTCTGATCAACACCGAAAAGATCAATTTCCTGATAAAGGGAGATCTGCCTGCAGCACTCGCACAGATCGTTACGGTTCTTATAGTCATAGGTGTAGTCTGGCTTGGCTATCAGATATTAAAGCTCATCCTGAATGCGGTCGGCAAAAAGGGCGGCAGAGTAAAAACTGTTACTAATCTGATCACGGGACTGATGAAATATATAGCCGTTATCGTGGCTCTTGTATGGGGCCTCAATATCCTTGGGGTAAATGCTACAGCCGTGCTTGCCGGCATAGGCATTATCGGTCTTATCATTGGCTTTGGTGCCCAGAGTCTGATAGAGGACATAATCACAGGGGCATTCATCATTTTTGAAAACCAATACAGTGTCGGTGATATCATCATCCTGGATGATTTCCGTGGAATAGTACGCAGCATCGGTGTAAGGACCACAACCATTGAAGATGTCGGAGGAAATCTCAAAGTTGTAAACAACTCCGATATACGTAATTTCCAGAACCGTTCCCGCAACAATTCCGTTGCTCTGTGCATTGTATCAGTAGATTACAGCACCAACCTACGCGATCTTGAAGCAATGCTCAAAGAGAAGTTGCCCGGGCTGAAGAACGAACATCCCAATCTGTATCTCACAGTTCCCCGTTACCTTGGTGTGGAGGAGCTTGGAGACAGCGGGATCAAGCTGAAATTTGCTGCGGATGTTGCAGAGAAAGACATATTCGACGGCCAGCGCATGCTTGCCCGTGATCTTAAGTTATTATTTGATGACAACGGCATCTCCATTCCATTCCCGCAGGTTGTCATACACGTGCCTAACAAAAAATAAAAGATCGTGATCTGACTTTATTGACCGGCCGCCCCTCAACAAGCAGTTTTCCTGAAAATGTATGTGGAAACATGCTGTTTAGGGGCGGCTGTTTGTTTTATTCATGGATTAGGTTTATAATTAATTAACTATGAGAGGAGAAGATATGTCTGATTACAAAGCAAATTCCAGCGACAGGCTTGAAAAGTTGCTCGCTGAATATAAGAAAAACAATTCAATAGAAAAGCTGACTGAAATGGCAGAGGAACTCAGGGTGAGCAATGTCCATTTGCCATGCAGGACAGATGACCAGGGCAGGGTAGCTGCCATGATCTTAAAAATGAAAGACGGAAAATGTTTTATCCCTGTCTATTCAAGCAAATGGCATCTGAACGGCAAGATGAAACCCGGTACAAAAGTCGCAGTAGTGCCTTATCTGGAGGCAAATGCAATAGCTGCAAAAGAAGCTGTAAACAGCAGGCTGGATGGCATTATCATAAACCCGCAGGATACCAACATAGTCCTGAGCATAAATTTTATTAACAAAATGCAGTTCACAGCCATGGAATCCCAACGTACGGGCAAGGTCATCCCGTTGGATTTTAAAGCTCCCCCCGCAGCGCCTGACAATTCAGCCATAGAAGAACAGATGGACCGCTTCGCGCAGGAAAAGGATGCACAGGCAAAACAGGTACTGTTAAATGACATTCTGAACAAACTCAGGAACGCAGTCATGGCCGTACCGCTCGGTATCAACAAAGACGGAAAGAACGCTCCGCTTATAATGGCAAATAACAATACCGGAGAAAAATACATGCCGGTGTATACAAATGCCGCATTCGCCGCTAAAAGGCATGCGGACTGCAGGATAGGAATGTTTGCTTTTGATAGCGCTAATGATCTCGCGCTCAGCATGGGAGAGACTGTTGACGGCATGTGCATAATGTCTGAAAGGATCACTGTAAACCTCAAGAGAAAACTCCTTGAGAATGTCAAGGAAGTAAACAGTAAGATCAAAGGTCAGCAGGTCCCTAAGACATCTGCAGGTGCCCAGCAGCTTAAGTTCACGATGGATACACTCCCGGGACTGATGGAGAGAAGAGGGCAGAAGTTCATCGATGCACTGCTTGAAAGAAGAGAAGCATATATCGATGAATTGTATGAAAATGCTTACTTTGACATAAGGCATTATCCTTATGTCCGTGAGGAATTTACAGTAACCGCGATCCTGGCGAAGCCCGGTATCGATGCTATTGAGATAGAATTCCCGCACAAAGGGAATATAACAGGATCAGCTCTCAGAGCATATATAGTGTGGGATAATGAAAAGCAAAACGGAAGATACTTCGGCATATGCAAAAATCCCGACGATGCCCTGATGATAATGGAAGTAAAAGAGGGAAAACAGACCTGCCACGGCATCACCGCGATCGAGACAAATGAGATGAGCAGGATACTGGATATCTGCGGTGTTTAAGTAAGATCGAAAACGTTCGTATCCCTGAAACAGATACGCTGAATACCTTTATCATAGTCAAAGCTATGGTGGGCGCCGCCGTTGCAGAAATCCTTAACTTTACAATCCGAACATCCGCTGCAGTCATCCGAGAGAGGATGCCTGAAATGCTCAAAACGGTTAAACCAGACATCCTTAAAGTTATCTTTAAGGATGTTTCCGTATATGAGCTCCGGCCTTCGTTCAATGTCAAGGCATGAACCTATGTCGCCGTTAGACATGATGCTCGCGGTATAGATGCCGGCATTGCATGTAAAGTAATGGTCCCTGACTTCACGCTCGTATTTATATCCGAGAAAATGGCTGCAGCCGTATGTGACAGGCATGTCTTCCATGCGTTTATCCCTGATGAATTCAAAAAGCCGTTTCTGATCTGCTTCGGTAAGCAGCAATTCCGGATGTTCAAGGGCTCTTCCCATTGGCTCTATCCCGATCACACGCCATGAATCTATGTCAAGAGAGCACATGATCTCATAAAGGGGCTCCAGCTCATCCATGTTGGAGTGGTTGATGACAGTTGTGACCTGGATCGCATGGAATCCGCCTTCATCGATAAGATTCTGAATACCTGCCATCGCGCGGTCATATCCGCCCGGTGTCCTTCTGAACGCGTCATGCGTTTCTTTAAGTCCGTCAATACTTATCGAGATGGTCCCCATTCCGCATTCATGCAGCTTTTTGGCTACCTCTTTTGTTATGAGCGTTCCGTTGCTGGTCATTCCCCAATGGTATCCAAGGCTGTTTGCATATCCCGTTATCTCAAAGAAATCATTCCGGAGAAGAGGTTCACCGCCCGTAATGCAAAGCTGAAATGTATCTATGTCAAAATCCCGCGCCATGTCATCGAGGATCTTCTTATACTGATCAAGAGAAAGCTCCTCGCCGCCTTGGGCAGTACAGTCGGATCCGCAGTGCAGGCATCTCTCGTTGCATCTTAAAGTAAGCTCAAGAAAGAAGAACTTAAGCTTTGGATTATTATAAAGCTGCTTTCTATAATCAGAGAGCAGCTTTAACTGGTCATATTTATATCTGGTAATGTCAAATATCTGTTCTTTCATTATCGTCAATTACCGGATACTGATTCTTCAGACTCGAAATACTCGGGCGGTCCATAGACATCCTCATTGATCTCGCTTTCAGGCTCGAAAGTCTCGGGGGGACCGTATACCGGAGGATTAGGTTCATATGAAGTAGCAACTTCAGTTTCAGGATCGGGAGGCGGGCCGTAGACAGTCGGTGAAGGACCAAAAGGGAAACAGCCCGAGAGCATGGCAGCGGAAGAAATGGCTGTTACAGCCACTGCAGTTCCGGCTATGAATTTCTTACCCATCTTTTTCATGCTTTGATTA
>JAZOAJ010000167.1:0-2441 GCA_045595385.1 Lachnospiraceae bacterium
GATCCTTTATCATATCTGAAGCCATGCAGCTGAAGCACATTATCAACACTCAGCACATAATCTCTGACAGAATCATGCAGCTGCATGATCTCAGGATCCGATCTGTTGATCGAATAAATTGATATGCCCGTAAGCGCTATATTGAACTTTTTATATATTGTTGCAGTCAGTTCTCTTTCCAGATCATCTAGCTCTAGAGCCGTCAGTGTTTGCGGAACTTCAATGTGTACAGAGCCTGTATAGGTTTCGGGTCCGTATGCATGGAGTATGAGATCGTAGGCTCCGTCAACCAATGGATGCGCGCAGAGTTCCTCCTTGATCTGCCGTGAAATATCAGGATCTGCTCTTTCCCCCAGTATCTGCGAAACTGTATCACGGAGGACTTCAAATCCGGCCTTAATGATAAAGAATGATATGATCACACCAAGATATGCTTCCAGTGACACTTTCCATATCAGATATATGATCGCAGCCACGAGTACGGAAGCGGATATCACTGAATCCATCAGGGCGTCTTTACCGGAAGCACTGAGCGAATCGGAATTGACTTTTTTGCCGGTCTTCATGACATACAGTCCGAGGAATATCTTCACCAGTACAGCAACCGCTATGATAACAAGTGATATGACAGAATAATCCGGAGTCTCGGGAGTGATTATCTTTTTTATCGACTCCACAAGAGATGTGATGCCGGCGTAAAGCACTATCGCGCCTATGATCAGCGCGGAAAAGTATTCAACCCTGCCATAACCCAGCGGATGCTTTTTATCCGCAGGTTTTCCGCTCAGCTTTGCACCGATTATCGTTATTACAGATGACAGTGCGTCTGAGAGATTGTTTACAGCATCAAGCACGACTGATATTGAATGCGAAAACAGTCCTACTGCTGCTTTAAATCCGGCGAGAAATACATTCGCTATTATTCCTATGATGCTTGTCCGTACTATTACCTTCTGACGGTCCATATCCGATCTCCCTCTTATCTAAAAAGAAACACCTGTATACTTTTTCCCCGGCATCTCATTAAAATCATATGTCTCCAGTTCTTCTAGGGCAATGTTTGCACAGACGCTCTCATGGACCATAAGGTTGGAATCCCTGCCGAGCTGTACAACAACTATATTTTTGCCTTTTCCGTGCGCGTACCCGCATTCCCAGGCTGTTCCCGAATCACTGTAATTGCCGTGATAGATCACAACTACCGTATCACATTCGTCTATTGCATCCCTGTCAAGCCTGAACACTGCTCCGCACCAGTCAGTACTTCCAGGTTCAAGACCGCGGACCTCATGTTCACGCGGGCTGAACACTTCAAATCCACGCTTTCTCAAAGTGCTCTCAGCAAACGTGAGCGCTTCCCGCTCCGCATCGTTAAAAAAAGGACTTGCCAAGTATATCATTGCCTTTCTCCCTGCCCGCTCCTTGGTGTTTTATACATGAGATTATATATCATTATCAGGGTTCTTTTCCACCATTAAGTAGCCTTTCAATTTGGGTGTTGACTTTAAAAACCTATATGTTATCATTCTCGTGGAATTCTTATGAATGTCCCCGTCACTAATGTGACAATTCCATACAAGAGGAGCGGCATCATGCAATTACTAATGCCTGGTAAGAGCCCCGCCGTTACCGAATTAAAGCGCGCCATTGTAGCAACATTTGGCGGGCTTTTGTATTCTGTAGGGGTTAATCTGTTCATTGTTCCCATTGGTCTTTATAACGGAGGACTGATGGGTTATTGTCAGCTGCTCAGGACTGTCCTGGTTGATTATCTTGGGCTTAATATCAATTTTGACATAGCAGGTATTCTCTACTTTATTGCCAATATCCCCATCATGATACTGGCATGGAGGAAGCTGGACATTAAATTTGTCATAAGGGCGCTTATCAATATCGTTGTCATCACTGTTTTTCTTTCTGTCATACCGGTTAAACTGATCATCGAAGGAGACATGATAGCCAACTGTCTTATAGGCGGCGTCATTACAGGCGCAGGAACCGGGCTCGCCCTATGGGCTGCAACACCGGGCGGCGGAACTGATATCATCGGACTTATCCTGACAAAGACAAGAAAGAACTTTTCGGTTGGAAAGATGAATCTGATCGTAGATGTTTCACTGTATGCGCTTTGCCTTATCATGTTCAATGTTCAGGTTGCTATCTATTCCATCATTTATTCTGTCATATGTACATTTGTCATTGACAAACTTCATCAGCAGAACATAAATGTGCAGGCCATAATTGTAACGGACAAGGAATGCAAAGAACTTAAAGATGAGCTCATCAGGACTCTTGACAGAGGCATCACTGAGCTTCCGGCAAAGGGCGGATACAGCGGTGCTGATAAAACCGCTTTCATGATAGTACTGTCCAAGTATGAGGCAACAGAGCTTCCGTCAATAGTTTCCAAATATGACAAAAATGCCTTCATAACCATCACT
>JAZOAJ010000168.1:0-2442 GCA_045595385.1 Lachnospiraceae bacterium
CGTGGTCGGTGTCGTGGGAAGCGTCGGAAAGACCAGCACCAAGGAGATGATAGCCTCAGTCCTCAGAAAGACTTACCGGGTCGGAAAGACTAAGGGAAATTACAACAACCAGTGGGGCGTTCCTTTTACCATTTTCGGACTTAATGAGAGAGATCAGGTAGCCGTGATCGAAATGGGCATCAGTGATTTCGGAGAGATGGATGTGCTCAGCAACATAGCCAAGCCTGACATTGTTGTCATGACCAACATAGGGCAGAGCCATCTGGAGTTTCTTAAGACCCGTGACGGCATACTGAAGGCAAAGAGCGAAGTGTTCAACCACATGAACCCTGAAGGGCATGTGATCTTAAACGGCGATGATGACAAACTATGCACCATCAGGAATGTTAACGGCAGAAAGCCCGAATACTACGGATTCGGCCCGTTAAGCCAGGTTACTGCCGAGCGCATAAAAGAGCACGGATTTGACGGGTCCGAGTTTGACGTTGTCATCAGGCAGGGCGGCGGCAGAATGTCATTCCACGCATCCCTCCCGGTTTCCGGAAAGCACATGATTTATAACGCTCTTGCAGCCGTCCAGGTGGCGCTCGACCTTGATGTGCCTCTCCTCGGGATACAGGAAGGCCTTAAAAACGTCAGCGGCATAGAAGGAAGAAACAACCTGATAAAGACAGAAAAGTTCACCCTCATCGATGACTGCTACAATGCATCTCCGGCTTCGATGCAGTCATCCATTGACTTCCTCCAGTACGGGGAGGGCAGAAAAGTCGCCATACTGGGCGACATGCTCGAGCTTGGTGAAGATTCTGACAAATACCATTTCAAGGTCGGACAATATGCCGGAAAGACTGATACAGACCTGATCATCTGCATCGGCGAAGAAAGCGAGAAGATGTTCATGGGGGCAAAACTCGTGACAGATCATAAGGCGGAGTATTTCAAAAACCTTAGAGACGCCATTGAAATCGTCCCCGGACTGTTGAAGAACGGAGATACGATCCTGCTGAAAGCTTCCCACAGCATGCATTTTGATAAGTTGCTGGAGGTCCTGAAAGCACTGTGAAGCTGATCGTAGAAGAGACAGACATTATACCCGGATATGACATGGAAAACATTTCCCCGAAAGGGGAGATGCTTTTCTTTGACATAGAAACTACCGGACTGAAAAAGGAGACCACACAGATCTATCTGATCGGATGTGGTTATTTTAATGAAAAAGGGAATTTTGAGATCCGCCAGTGGCTCGCCAACAGTGCCTCGGATGAAAGAGAAGTGCTTGAGGAATTCCTCGCTTTTGCGTCGGATTACAAAGTGCTCGTTCATTTCAACGGAGACGGGTTTGACATTCCCTATGTGGAATACAAGGCGGAGTATTATGGCTTCGGCCCGTCGCTTGTACGGTTTGAGAGCGTGGACATTTACAAACTCATAAAACCGTACAGGAAATTCTTCGGTCTGGACCGGATGAACCAGACGTCTGTGGAGAGATTCCTTAAGATCGAACGCAGGGACAAGATGAACGGCGGGATCCTGATCCCGTACTACTATGAGTACGAGAGGACCGGGGATCCGGAATGTGAACGCCTGCTGCTCCTTCATAACAACGACGACATAAGGGGAATGCTGCACCTTACGGACATGCTGAGCTATGCAGACATGTTCTCCGGAAAGTTTTCAGTAAGGGATCCCGAGGTTTCGGCCGAGGTTCATGAAAACACCTGTATTCTGGAGTATACCCTTGGATCTCCTGTCCCAGTCCCGGTGCTTTACGAAGACGACGGACTCATGATCGCTGCCGAAGGCGACCTTCTCCAGGTCAACCTGGATATCTATGCTGGAGAAGCAAGGATACCCATAGCGAATGTGGAAGATTATTATTATCTCCCCGAAGAGGACAGAGTTATCCACAAAGACGTCGCGGCTTTCGTCGACAGGAAGTACCGCAGGAAGGCAACCGCTAAAAACTGCTTTCTGAAGAAAAATGGAAACTTCATTGCCGTCCCAGGGGAAATGCTCTCTGAAGACAATGAAAAGTCAGGCGGGACATGCTATATTCCTGACTGCAGGGGTAAACTCAGACCGTGTGTTGAGATAGGAACAATTACCCATGCGCAGCCTGAAATATTGTGTGAACTGACAAGGCTGATTTTGAACAAATTGTGACCAAACAATGTTGATTTTTCATACTCGAGGGAGTATCATTTATTTGTCAAAATAAGCATATTTTTATATGCAGATTGAATTTTCTATTATCATTTCCTGAATGGAAATTAAAGGAGGCTAACAGATGAAAGAAGTAGTAATTGCAAGCGCTTGCAGAACGGCTATCGGTAAGTTCGGCGGCACACTTAAAGGTGTACCTGCAGTTGAACTCGGAGCAACCGTCATCAAGGAAGCTGTAAAACGTGCCGGACTTCAGCCCGAGCAGGTTAACGAAGTTAT
>JAZOAJ010000169.1:0-3349 GCA_045595385.1 Lachnospiraceae bacterium
GTGCTCCTTACCTTAATCGGCATCTTTCTTGCCCGCCCCATAATGGGCTGGGTCCGGGTTCCGGAAGAACTGATGAAGGATTCCGTCCTCTACATGTCCATTTATGTGGGCGGCTGTCTGTTCCTCATGACTTATAACTTCTTTACCGCCACGCTTAGGGCTTTAGGAGACTCGTTCACACCGCTAATTTTCCTTATCATCTCGACGCTTCTGAATATTGCAGGCGACCTGTTCTTTGTTATCGTTCTGCACATGGGTGTTGCGGGCGTTGCAATAGCAACGGTTATTGCTCAGGCAGTATCCGCGATCCTCTGCGCTCTTTACTGCTTTAAGACAATGGAATACTTCCGCTTCAGGAAAGGCGAATTTGTATTTGACCGACCGCTCTTTAAGGACATTGTCCGACTTAGCGTTCCCAGTGCCATCCAGTTCGCTACAGGCAGCCTGGGCTTCGTCTTTGTTCAGGGACTGATCAACAGCTTCGGAACTGTTTACATCGCAGCTTATACAACCACCAGCAGGCTTGAGGGCTTCGCGCATCTTCCAATGGAATGCTTCACCCAGGCTCTTGCTGTGTTTGTCGGCCAGAATATCGGTGCCGGAAATATCCCGAGGATCAAAAGCGCCCTTATCCGTGTAATAATCGCGCTCCTTTCCGTTTGCGGTGTCATCGCGATACTGGTCTACACAATCGGGCCTCAGATGATCTCCATTTTTGTCTCTGACGGCGGCGAGGAGGTCATCGCCATCGGTTCCCAGTTCCTTAGGATCTGGGCTCCGTTCACTCTTATCTTTGCCCTGATGAACTGCTTTAATTCTGTCCTCCGGGGCGCCGGGGATTCGCTGTTCGTCATGCTCTCTTCATTCCTTGACATCGGTGTCAGGACGCTGTCCGCATACTTCCTTATCCTTGTCGTCGGAATGGACTACTTCGGCATCGCCTACGCGATGATGATCGGCTGGTCAGCCTCCATGATCGAGGTCGGCATCCGCTATTTCACAGGCAAATGGAAGACGAAAGCCATCTCTGCGGTCGGCGGCGGGCAGGCAGCCTCTGAATGACCGCAATTTAGAGTCAGCTGGAAACAGCTGACTCTGTTGTTCTTCTGCCCCGATCCGGGTAATATCTCTTTTTTCATTTTTTACATGGATGCTTTTTGAAGGTTAATCCATGTAAATCCTTCTTTCACTTTATTTACATGGACGTATATTCATGACTTTAACCATGTAAAACCATTCATCCTTCTCTTTACATGGACCGCAAACTCTTGAAAAGGCCATGTATTTCTAAATTTTGTTTCATTTACATGGATAATGACACCTGAATTAATCCATGTAATTTATACATTTTCTTTATTTACATGGGCAGCACCCCTCAAATTAGTCCATGTAGCTTCTGCTTTTTTTTCATTTGCATGGACAGAACCCCTCAAATCAGTCCATGTAATTTCCACATTCTCTTAATTTACACGGAAAACAGCAATTAATTAGAACGATGAAAGGAGCAACAAGTGCTAAAAGAACTAAAACTAAAACAAAAGAAATTGCAAAAAATGCTGGAGACCGTTGAATCACGGTTGGCAGACCCTGTTTCAGGGAGGTTGGAGGTAGTTGCGAGGAGGAATAAAACAGAATATTACAAATGTAACGGTCCGGATCAGAATTCCTCCAGAACAAGAACCTACCTCAAGCACGCAGATCTCGAAGAAGCCAGGCGTCTGGCGCAGGCGGCATATGATAAGAAGGCGATGAAGATTATTCATGGGCAGATCGAAGCCGCTGACGCGTTTTTGAAAAGGTGGGATGAGGATAAACTGAAAACATTATATGGGAAGATGGCACCTGAGCGCAGACAGCTGATAGATCCTGTGGAGATAGATGATGACACCTATGTGGCTAAGTGGCTGGACAAAAAGTACCAGCCCGGGAGATTTGATCCCGGGTATCCTGAACTGATCACAAATAACGGCGAGCGGGTGCGTTCAAAGTCTGAAAAGATCATCGCAGACGAACTGCTGCGGAGGGGCATTCCATATTTGTATGAATATCCTTTTGTCATTGAAGGCAGGATGGTGAGGCCGGATTTCTACCTCCTGAATGTACGCACCAGGCAGGCTTTTATAATGGAGCTGCTCGGAATGATGGATGATCCGGATTATGCAAAGAATAATGTAAAGAAACTGAATTCGTACGCGAGAGAGGGGTTCATCCCGGGGAAGAATCTCATTTTACTCTATGAGACACATGATCAGCCGGTTGACATGGCTGTTTTCCGCGTACTTATGGATACTTATCTGAAATAAAGCTGCGGCGCTTTTTTAACGCCGCAGCCAATAAGACATTCTTATTTCTTAACCTGCTCGAAGAGCCAGTCTCTTGCGCCTTCGATCTGATATACGAAGTGCCAGGTGCCGTTGTGGCCGCCGCCGTCTGTGCGGTCAGGCTGGTCAGGTCTCATGATGGTACCTGTCGGGAATATCGTCAGATGGAAGGAGTTTCCGTCATTCTTGACTGAGTCGATCAGCTCATCAAATTTCTTTGTGGGCTGGTTTGCATCCCATCTGTATATACCCAATTTTCCGCCGATCTTTTCAATGGCATCCGGAAGCGCTGCTATGACTCTCTTGCCTCCGCCATCATCCTCTGAAAGGAACATCCAGATATTACGGTCCCAGAGAGTTGCAGTCTTCTCGATATCCCAGTGACCTGCGGGAAGAAGCGCGGCGGCAAAATAGTCAGGATAGTCCAGGAGAAGCTGGATCGATGTCATGAAGCCCATTGACTGGCCTGTGGTGTAGATCCTGTTCTCATCGATAGAAAACTCTTTTGCGACCTCATCAAGGATCTTCTTGATGGTATGCTCGTCATCAAAGCACCAGTACTTATCATTTGCTATTGGCAACTCCTTAGCATGCTGGGGTGCAACTACGAAGCACGGATGCTTCTTCTGCTCCTCGGGAGATGCAAATATGGTAGCGCCAAAGCCCTGCTCCAGAGCGATCTTCGGGCTGTATCCGTCGCATCCTGCGTCATGGATGAACAGGACGAGCGGGTACTTCTTAGCAGGATCATAATCTTCAGGAATGAACAGATTGTACTGCATATCTTCGAACTGACGAACCTCAAAAAGGTCAGCCCATTCGTTGATCTCATTGTCGGTAACCTTGGCATCTGCCCATGCACCCTCTTCGGTTCCGTCAGCGAAAGCAACTGCTTCTTTCTGGATCACCGGTATCCGGATAGGTTCCCTGTAGGACCCGATTCCTTTAGGGCCCTGAAACTCCCTGCCGTCAGGAAGAATGATTGTCGGAGGTCCACCTCCGGGACCGCCGGGGCCTCTGCCGCCCGG
>JAZOAJ010000170.1:0-2097 GCA_045595385.1 Lachnospiraceae bacterium
GACGCCCTATGTCATTCCGAGCGACCCTCGTGTCATTCCGAGCGACCGAAGGGAGTCGAGGAATCTAAACAAATAATTATGGCAAAAGTAATATCAGGAAAAGAACTTTCAGCAAGACTCAAAGAGGAAATGGCGGCTCAGGTCGCCACTTTCCCTGAGAAATATGGTCGTGTGCCACATCTGGTGGTGATTCTTGTCGGTGAGGACCCCGGCAGTGTGTCCTATGTGACCGGTAAGGCCAAGGCTTCGGAGGTTGTCGGTATAAGGAATACCACCATACGTAAGCCGGATACGATTTCGGAGGAAGAACTGCTCGGCCTTATCGGTCAGTTGAATGCTGACGACTCGGTAGACGGCATACTGGTCCAACTTCCGCTTCCAAAGCATATCAGCGAAGACAAGGTCATTGCGGCCATCGCAAAGGAAAAGGATGTCGACGGTTTCCATCCTCTCAATGTGGCTGCCCTGTGGCAGAAGCAGGAGTGCGTCCTGCCATGCACTCCTAAGGGTATAATCAAGATGCTCAAGGCAGCAGGAGTGGATATCCGGGGAAAGAGGGCTGTGGTCATCGGCAGGAGCAATATTGTCGGTCTGCCGGTATCAAAACTGCTGCTGGACGAGAATGCGACGGTTACAATCGCTCATAGCCGTACGGCGGACCTGCCGTCAGTGACCCGCAACGCGGAAATCCTTGTTGTGGCCATCGGCCGTCCGAAATTCGTTACAGCCGACATGGTCTCGGAAGGAACCGTCGTCATAGATGTCGGAGTTAATCGCGATCCGGAGACAGGAAAACTCTGCGGCGATGTGGACTTTGCGGCGATAGAGCCAAAAGCCTCTGTCATCACCCCTGTCCCTGGTGGTGTAGGCCCTATGACTATCTGCTGCCTGATGGAAAATACGATTGAGTGTTTTCTAAGGAAGATGACATGTTAGTATAACTGTCATCTTCCCTGTGTAACCATATATAAATTATAAAGGAGAACAATATACATGTTTATCGCTCCGGCGAGTTTGGGAAATTTTACGCCAGAGCGATAAAAAGACACATTTAGGTTTAGAAGTTAAGAGATCCTTCTTCTCTCTCCAGAGGATCAATGTTAGGTGTTACAGTACCGTTTGTAACAGATCCTGCCAGAATACCTTCCGTTATCATAGTAAGTACGGTAAGGTTTGGTGTTGTGTAGTCAGTTGTTTTCATATCTTGAAATTTGATTAATTTACTTAGAGGTGATATAATATGTTCCTGAAATATTTTCGACAGTCATCTCTGGGTAGGTGGCTTCCAGTGATGCAAGGATATCAGCACAACTTGTGTCGTCTGTGAAGAAAGCAAGAACCTTAGTTTTAGCGGCCTTCTCGTCAAGGATGAGGATCTTTTCATTGAATGTGTGCTCAAGATCCTTTGTAACTTCTGCGAGAGGCATGTTCCAGAATGACAGGGCAGTTCCTGATGCAAACATGCCGAATTTCTCTTTTGGGAATATTCTTGTTTCTATCAGTCCTGTATTTCTGTCGAATCTTACATGTTCTCCCGGCTGCATCAGTACGTTTCGGGTACATTCCTCTCCCTTAAATTCCAGTTGGACACTGCCTTCTAGCAGCATGACTTCTGTGAGTTCAGAATCTTTATATGACTTGAACGTGAATTTTGTACCTAACACCTTGAGGGTATGTTCTCCTGCGTGTATGATGAATGGTTTCTTCTTGTCCGTGGTAACGTCAGCGAGTAATTCTCCGTCAAGAAATAATTCTCTGGTGTTTCCTTCAAAGCGGTCAGGGAACGTTATCCTGCTGCCTGCATTAAGAGTCAGTTCTGTTCCGTCAGGCAAGGTTATTTCACGCGTCTCTCCATTGGGAACTGAAATTTCGCTCCAGACAGGACTATCCTGAGTACCGAGTATCATCAAAACTGTAATCAGTCCGGCTACAAGAGGTAGAAAGAGAATTGCCGCCACTCTAGGCAAATATTCCATCATCCGTCTGATTCCGAGGGATCCGTTTTTCATCGATACTTTCCTGCGCGTCGCCTCAAACGCTTCCGAAGCTTCCTTCGGATCATTTTTCATTTTCTCAATATCAGCAAGAAGCTTGTCC
>JAZOAJ010000171.1:0-3877 GCA_045595385.1 Lachnospiraceae bacterium
ACATAACCGATGCCCGGAAGTGAGAACAGTGTCTCTGTGATCAGCGCTCCGGAGAAAAGTCCCGGAAGGGAACCACCGACGATCGTTACGATCGGAATCAGGGTATTACGGAACGCATGATGATAAATGACCTTTCGTTCAGAAAGACCCTTTGCACGTGCAGTTCGGATATAATCAGCGTTCAAAACCTCGAGCATGTTCGTTCGGGTATAACGCATCAAGGAACCAATGCTGATAACGACCAGCGTTATGATCGGTAAGACTAAATGGGCCGCCTTGTCCCAGAACTGCCCAGCAGGAGAAAGCTGCTGGTACGTTCGCCCGATCAGACCGCCCAGGTCAAACCATTTCAGCTTGACGGCAAATACCAGTTTTAAGAGCGACGCAAAGAAGAACGTCGGCAATGAGAAACAGGTCAATGCCACGATCGTGATCGTATAGTCTGTTTTACTGTATTGTTTAACTGCGGAAATAATTCCCAAAGGAATGGCAATCAGAAGCTCAAGAACAAAGGCGATTCCGCCCATAATAAAGGACAGCCATACGGAATCATGGAATTTCTGAGTAACAGGAACCGTCCATTTCCAGCTGTCACCAAATTGTCCGCGGATCGCTTTTCCGCACCAGGAAAAGAAGCCCGGAATGATACCTTTGTCCATTCCGTACGTTGCGGATAGCTGCTGCATCCATTCTTCAAATGATTTGGAACCCGGCTGCATGGATTTTGCCCTTGCAACCTCTTCCAGATAAGATGTCGGAAGACATCTCATAAGAACATAAATGATAAACGCAACAAAGATCAGAATAACGATAGAGATCAGTATACGTTTAATGATAAAATTTCTCACCTTTTAATCACCCAATTTCTGCCTAATATAGTATGAATAAGCCGTCCCGGGAGCGACGTCCCGGGACGGCCGCAATATCGACTAACCGTCTGATTCAGTCAGACAACGATTTCCGAAATTATTTCAGAACCGTATTCTCGATCTCGCTCATCCAACCATAGAAGGTTGTGATATCAGGTGTAACTGTGCTGATGTCTACACGCTCAGTGCTGAAGATAATAGCGTTCTGTCTCTGATAGGTAGGAATTTCAACTGCCCAGTCAATGATTGTATCAAGGCAAGCTTTGTAGACAGTCTTTCTGTATGTCTGATCTGCAGACTGACGAGCTGCCATGATCATCTGGTCAAGTTCTGGATCTGCGATCTTGTACATATAGTTGGATCCACCTGCCTGTGTTCCGCCGTTAGCTACGTCAGAGTAGTAGATCTGATACATATCAGGGTCAACCGTTGCGCCCCAAGCTGCACACCACATCTCGCCCTGTCCTGCCTCAAGTGCAGTCCAAAGATCTGAAGAGTTGGTAAGGTCGTTAACGATCAGGTTGATTCCAAGTTCTTTCATAGCATCAGAAGCCAGTGTCAGGATCATGAATGCCGGGTGGTCACCAGTACCATCGCCAGGAACCATAACTTCATATTCCATCTTAGCGCCGTTCGGAGCTGCTGTAACTTTTCCGTCTGCTACGGTGTAGCCAGCTGCCTCGAAGAAGCCAAGAGCAGCCTTCTTAGCTGCTGCATATTTGTCATCTGTGCTCATGTCAGATGTATAGATATCCTGTCCATTTACATCCTTGGAGAAAGCAACTGCATATCCTTCATCTGTCGGCTGCGGTGCTGCCCAGGAGGTGTTGGAGATTGGATAGTTGATGACATCTGCTGCGTCGCCGTAGTAAGAATCGATTGCAACATCACGATATACGGAGAAGATCGTTGCGAATGCTTTTCTTAAGTTCTTAGATGCAGCGGAAGATGGATCGCCACCAACGCTAACGTTAACAGCATTGATACCAATGTATCCATATCCAAGGTTGTCAACTGTATCTGTTGTGATGACAGGACCTGTAACATCACCATTACCGTTTGTATCGATAATGTTGTTTGCAGTATCTTTACTGAAGGAAGGATCTGTAACATCGATAGAACCATTGATAACGCCGTTCAGTTTATCGACATCCTGAACTTCACGGAACTGCAGGTATTTTGTCTTCGGTGCGCCCTGGAAGTAAGTCTCATTTGCTTCAAAGTTTACAACACCGTTTTCAAATGAAATGAATTTGTATTTGCCGGCACCCATTGGCTGAGTTGTCTTTGCGCGAACGCTGGACAGATCACCTTTCGGGAAACCGAACTGATTATTGTCATAGTTGTAAAGGTCTTTATTTCCATAATAATGCATCGGCGCAATGTTAACGCCAAGCTGATAGATCATGGTTGCATCGAAAGAAGTAGCTACAATACGAAGAGTATTGTCACCAGTCTTCTGGATACCTGTGATACTTGGTGCGGAATCGCCATACTCGATCCACTCTGCAAATGAATCATAGTCCGGCAGGAAATCAGCTACGGTGCTGCCTGCATTTTCCACTTCGATCATGGTAACGATATCATCACCATATGCCTCAACCAAAGCTTTTGCGAAGTCATCTAATGTGCCGCCTTCAGGAACTGTGAATCCCCATGCACCTGCTGCTGCGGACACATTGCCTTCCTCAGCTGCTCCTGCTTCATAGCAGTAATTTGCGATTTCTTCAGCAAGTTTCTTAGGAACAGTTTCAACTGCTTCCCAGTAAGCTTTCTGCTGTTCTTCTGTCCAGAAAGTGAAATCTGTGTTATCTTTGCCAGCTGCTGCGATCAGGTTGATTCTTCTGTCGATACCTGCACGGTACTGTGCCATACCTTCGATCGGCTGTGAGAACAGTGTGGTGGAACCATCATATGTCGGGTCACATACTACATACATTGAGAAAATAACATCATCAATGGTCAGCGGCTCGCCGTCAGAGAATTTGATATCGTCTCTGAGTGTGAAGTCATAGAAAACTGTTCCATCCGGATTCTGCGTAACTTCAATGTCAGCAGGACCATAATAGGTGTAATCTGTTCCGTTGTAAGGAATGGTTTCACCTTCGATTCCCTTGTAGATAACCTGTCCCATACGATCAAGGTTGATCAGGGAGATCTGGGTCATGCTGGAAACGTCCTGGTCATAAGCGGTCTCTGCAAAGAATGGAGAGAACTTCTCACTAAATGGAGAATATCCGACAACCAGAGGAGTTTCACCATCTACGTTCGCAGAACCAGAACCTGAAGGTGTGTCGCTGCCCTTGCCGCATGCTGCCAATGCAAATACCATCAGCGCTGCAAGAAGGAGAGCAAGAACTTTACTAAGCTTTTTCATTTTCTTTTTTTTCCTCCTGTTTTTATGTTTCTAGTTACTAGTGTAGACAAACATCAAATCTGTCAGGAAAAACCGACAGAAATCCTTTCGCATACATAGTGTATTTTATAATTTGCCCCCTTCAAAGTCAATATCCGAGGGCTTTTTCATCATGTTTCCGACCAATGCATCTGGCGTATGATTCGCTGTACGAAGGCACCTCCAAAGCCCGCGCACAGCTGTCCAACGATAAACAAAATAGTTGAAAAAATGGTGCCGCGGAACGAACCAAGGATCAGCGTGATAATGATCCCGACCAATGCAAATGCTGCTGTAATAATGACTGCCGCCGCATAGCCTGGCAGAACTTTTACTGTGGCATCATACACATATTTCCGCAACCTTAATCCGCCGTGTGAAAGGCGCGCCACTTTCCAGACCAGCACAAACAAAGCAACGATCCCCAGACCATAAGGCAGAAGGACGATCAGGTTTCCGTCCAGTCCGCTGTGAGGAAGGAATCCCAGGATAACCAGAAGGATGATCGGAATGGCGCAGCAAATCCAGATCCGTATCAGATCTTTCTTCCAGCTTTCCTCTCCGTTCGTGTATGCCATGTAGGTTCCACGATAGGCATACTTTCCGGAGTCAT
>JAZOAJ010000172.1:0-2717 GCA_045595385.1 Lachnospiraceae bacterium
GCTTCATGTCAACCCTGAACCCGGAGTCATCCCGTGCCACAGGGTCGTGAACAGCAAAGGAGAGCCCTCAAGGGCATTTGCCTTCGGAGGGGAAAACCGCCAGATAGAACTGCTTGAAAAAGAAGGGGTTGCATTTACAGACGGACATGTGGACATGGAGCGGTTCAGGTGGGATAAATGACCTTGGTTGATGATTGAGCACCCATATGTTATTATAAAAAAAGCAAATCTGAAACAAGTATCTGAAAGAAGGTAATGATGGAAGCGAGAAACACACAATCCGCAGAAGACTATCTTGAATGCATACTGATGCTTGGCGAAAGACATGAACTTGTCCGCTCGATCGATGTATCACAGGAACTGGGAGTGACAAAGCCCAGCGTCAGCGTTGCAATGAAGAAACTCCGTGAGCGGGGAATGATCACCGTGGCAGATAACGGCCATATTTCCCTGACGGATGAAGGCCTGGCCATCGCGGAGAAGGTCTATTCAAAACATAAGCTCCTTACAAATCTGCTGCTCCACATAGGCGTGGACAAGGAGACTGCAGCTGATGAAGCCTGTCTGATAGAGCATGCCATAAGCGACTCGACTTATGAGCGGCTTAACGAGCTGTACATTCAGATGCAGAACAAAAAATAAAAGTTGCGCTTACATCTTTTGTAAATCTGTGTTAATCTAACACCTGTTAACAAAATAACGATAGAAATAAGCCAAAGGCGTAGTCTATTTATAGATTGCGCCTGTTTTTTTGTTTTTAGGAGAGTTTATGGATAATACAAAGTCTAATCTGTTTCTTGAAAAAGAACCCCTCGGAAAGCTCATGTCCAGGTTCTGCATCCCGACGATCATATCGCTTCTTGTAGCAACGCTCTACAACATAGTCGATCAGATATTCATAGCAAATGCTGATTATCTTGGCTCTTACGGCAATGCCGCGAACTCGGTCGTATTCCCGCTCACTCTGGTCGCGCTCGGGATAGCCATGCTGCTTGGAGACGGGTGCTGCACGATCGCGAGCATGGCTCAGGGGGCGGCAGATGATGTGAGGGCGCGCCGTGCTGTCGGCACATCAATTTCCACGCTTATAATACTTGGCATCGTCCTCATGGCGGTCTATATCATTTTCCCGGATCAGGTCCTTACACTCTTTGGAGGAAGGGTAAATGAAAAGACATTTGCATTTGCAGGGGAATACCTGTTCTGGATAGCACTCGGCATACCTTTCTACATGTTCGGGCAGGCCATGAATCCGATAGTAAGAGCTGACGGAAATCCGAGATTCGCGATGATAGTCACCACTGCGGGAGCGGTCATCAACATCATCCTTGATCCGGTGTTCATCTTCGGCTTCAGGCTCGGGATGTTCGGAGCAGCGCTTGCTACCATCATAGGGCAGATCGCGGTGGCGGCAGCATTTGCGGTTTACGCTTTCCGGATGAAGTCATTCCGACTGGACATGGATTCAATGAAGATAAGATTTAAACTCCTGAAGAAGATAGCCATACAAGGACTCACAAGCATGCTGATCCAGTTTGCCATTGTGCTTTCCATGGCGATAGTGTTCAGGGCAATAGAAAAATTCGGTGCGGAGGATCCGGTATTCTCGCAGGAAGAGTATGCCCATGTCCCGACAGCCGTTGTAGGGATAACAATGAAATTCTTCCAGGTTGCCATATCAGTGTCAGTCGGCCTTGTGTCAGGATGCTTTTCCATAGCAGGCTATAACATGGGAGCCCACAGATTTGACCGCGTCCGCAGCCTGATGAAACTGATGCTGACGCTCCAGCTGATCTACGGGGCGGTGATCAGCGCGCTGTTCCTGATCTTTCCGCTGCAGTTCGCGAACATGTTCGGAGCGCAGAATGAAGGGCCTGTCTATACGGCATATGCCATAAAATCCATAAGGATATTCATGGGGGCAACAGTTCTCTCATGCTTCAATAAGGGGGTATCGATCTTCCAGCAGGCAATCGGAAATGCCAGGATGGGTTCTTTCCTTTCGATGCTCAGAGAGATAGTTTTCGGAGCCGGGCTTCCTTATCTCCTGTGCATGATCGTGGGACTCGACGGCATATTGTGGTTCATGCCGCTTGCTGACATCGTCACTGCAGCCATCGGTCTTGCCGTCACGCTTAAAACAAACAGAAAGCTTAAGGAAATGGAGCTATCCGCTGGAATGACGTGACTGTATGTGGTATGATACCTTGTGTTTTTGTGCGAAGCAGTCAGCTCGCGGGAAATAGATCATGGGAGGAAATGATATGTACGATTATCTCATTGTCGGAGCAGGGCTCTACGGCGCGGTTTTCGCCAGGGAGGCGGTAAAGGCAGGAAAGAGCGTTCTTGTAATAGATAAGAGGGACACCATAGCGGGCAATGTCTACACGGAAGATGTGGAAGGCATCCATGTCCATAAATACGGAGCACACATTTTCCATACTAATAATGAGGAAGTATGGAAGTATGTTCAGGAGTACGCGACATTCAACAGGTTTACGAATTCTCCGGTGGCAAATTACCACGGCGAGCTCTATTCGCTGCCTTTCAACATGTACACATTCAATAAGATGTGGGGTGTTGTCACACCGGATGAAGCTGCTGCCAAAATCGAGGAACAGAGAAAAGAGGCAGGAATCACAGAACCGGCAAATCTGGAAGAACAGGCAATTTCCCTGGTCGGAAAAGATATCTATGAAAAGCTGGTCAAAGGATAT
>JAZOAJ010000173.1:0-8302 GCA_045595385.1 Lachnospiraceae bacterium
AAGAACCGTCGGCCGGGATCTTCTGGAAAGCTATGTCGCCCTCCCTGTATACTGAGTAGAATCTTGTCTCAGTATACATGAACATGGGATCTGCCCAGGTTCTTATCTGAGTTGCCCTGTAGCGCGCACGTCCGTGTGAATCGGTGTCATACAGCCAGAATGGTACGTATACTCCTTTGATCTCATCAATATGATTTCCTGTAAAGAATGAGCTCGGAGTAAACGGTTTCTTGTAATGAGCTATCAATGCTGCCTTGGCTGCTTCCTTATCCAGTTTGAACGGGATGATCTTATCGGGTTTAAGATCACCGGTAAACTGTCCCATCATGACGACAGGATTTCCGCAGTAAGGACAGGAAGTTGCTCCCAGATTGGCGTCACCTATTATGCGGCCGCCGCATGACTTGCATGCGTACTCGCGCATTCCCTCGGTATCGCCCTCCTGCCACACCTGGCCGGGAGTCTCCCATTTGATCTTATCTTCTTCTGAAGTAGAATTCAGATCGCTGTCGTAAGCCAGGAGTGTTTCCATATCGAACTCGTTGTCGCAATATGGACATTTCATTTTCTGCAGTGTGGAGTCAAATGCAATGGCTCCTCCGCAGCATGGACATTTATATTCCTGAATATCTGCCAACTTCAGTTCCTCCTCTTTTGACTATGGCCTGCTTATTCAGCAGGCCATATGTTCAAAACTATGATGTCTTATTTACAGATCAAAGCTGTTTTCCGCAGTTAGGGCAGAACTTTGCGCCTTCCTGGACCGGATTTCCGCACTCAGGGCATACAGCCGGCTTATCCTCGGGTTTCTTCTCTCCGCACTGCGAGCAGAAGTTTCCGGTGTTTCCGGTTGATCCGCACTTAGGGCATGTCCAGCCTTCAGGTTCGGGCTGGGGTTCAGGTTTCTTCTCTCCGCACTGTCCGCAGAAGTTTCCGGTATTTCCGGTTGCTCCGCACTTAGGGCATGTCCAGCCTTCGGGAGCTGCTGCCTGAGGAGCTGCTGCCTGAGCCTGCTGGTTCTGCTGAGCCATTCCAAAGAGATTGCCCATCATTGCTCCGCCATTGTTCATGGCCATTCCCATTCCGACAAATCCGTTCATTGCTCCACCTTCATTTCCGGCTGCTGCTTTCATTGCATCTCCGGCTGCTCCGGCGATCATGCCTGCTGCAAGAGAAGGATCTGAGTAAACACCTGCATCTGCTCTCTTGGCCTGTTTCTCCTTGATGAGAGCTGCATCCTCTTCAGGAAGAGTTACTGTGCCGATCGCAACGCTGACAACCTGGAGTCCTCTGAGCTCGCTCCACTTCTGTGAAAGAGCCTCATTCATTGCCTGCTCAAGTTCTGCATTGTGGGCTACTATCTGATTAGGACGGATCTCCATCTCGGACAGTTTAGCGAATGCAGGCTGGAGAGCTGCGATGAACTCTGTCTTGAGCTGTTCCTGGATCTCGCTCCTCTTGTACTCCTCTGCTACGTTGCCGCATACATTTGTATAGAAGAGGATCGGATCAACGATCTTGTAAGAATATACGCCTGAGCAGCGTACTGCTGTGTCAAGATCAAGGCCGACATTCTTGTCTACTACTCTGAAAGGTACGGGATTCGGTGTGCCGAACTTGTTATCAATCAATTCCTTGGTGTTGAAGTAATAGACTCTCTGGTCATGTCCTGTATCTCCGCCATAACCGATACGCTTGCCCATTATCTTGAAGGTCTCGATGATGCTGTTTCCGAGTTTGCCTGCGAAAAGGCTGGGCTCGGTAGATGTATCATATGTGAATTCTCCAGGTTCTGCGCAGAATTCAACGACCTTTCCCTGGTCAACAATGATCATGCACTGACCATCAGCTACCGCAATGCCTGAACCGTTGGAAATAATGTTGTCATTTCCTCTGGTATTGGAAGAACGGCCTGTGATCCTCTTCTGACCTTTGACCATAAGTGTCTCTTTGTCTAATGCTTCGCAATAAAAGAACTCTTTCCATGTATCGGCGAGAGCTCCGCCTGCTGCGCCTAGTGCTGCACTAATAAGTCCCATTGTTTGTCTCCTTTCAATAATAACGGCTCAAAGGCCTGTTGCTATGGATTTACTATACCTTTTTTTTCTTGTCTTTTCAAGCCTTATGGACTAATATTAACTTGTGATTTTCAGGAAGGAGGATGCGTAAATGGACGAGATCTTAAACATAGATTTTGAGAAGCTTCAGGACGATATCCTCGAACTCCTTCAGAATAAAAAATACTCCGCGATCAGGAACATCTTCCTGGAAATGAACCCTGCCGACATAGCGGAGATCATGAATGAACTTCCTCTTTCAAATCTCCCTGTGCTATACAGGCTGCTTCCCAAGGAACTCGCAGCTGATACTTTCGTTGAGATGGATTCGGATGTACAGACACATCTGATCTCCAGTTTCTCCGATACCGAGCTGCATGACATCCTCGACGAGATCTACCTGGACGATACAGTTGACATCATTGAGGAAATGCCCGCGAATGTCGTTAAAAGGATACTCGCCAACTCAGACGCCGACACCAGGGCAATGATCAACAAGATCCTGCAGTATCCCGAAGACTCTGCAGGCTCGATCATGACTGTTGAGTACGTCTCCCTCCGGAAGAACATGACAGTTGATGAAGCCATCAACCGCATCAGGCGTACAGGAATAGACAAAGAGACCATTTATACATGTTATGTTACAGACTATCACCGTACCCTTCTCGGTGTGGTCACTGCAAAAGACCTTCTCCTCTCTGAATCAGACAGGCTGATCGAGGACATAATGGAAACTAATGTCATCAGCGTACACACCCATACCGACAAAGAGGATGTGGCGCAGATGTTCAGCCGTTACGACTTCATGGTAATCCCTGTTGTCGACGATGAAGACCGTCTGGTCGGTATCGTTACTGTCGATGACGCTATCGATGTCATCGAGGAAGAGGCTACGGAGGACATTGAGAAGATGGCAGCTATCAATCCGTCTGACAAGCCGTATCTTCAGGCAAGCGTTTGGGAGACCTTCCTTCACAGGATACCATGGCTCCTTCTCCTCATGATATCAGCCATTTTTACTTCGATAATCATCACGGGATTTGAGGACGCATTAAGCAGCACGATCATCCTTTCGGCCTGCATGCCGATGCTCATGGATACAGGCGGTAACTGCGGAGGACAGGCATCGGTCACGATAATCCGTGCACTCTCTCTTGGCGATATAGTCTTTAAGGATATCTTCAGGATCATCTGGAAGGAACTGCGCGTAGGTGTACTGTGCGGTATCGTTCTGGCTGTAGTAAACTTCATTAAAATGATGATCCAGTATCCGGATGCGGGCTTTTCAGTAAAGATCGTGGTTTCGCTCTCACTTTTCCTTGCGATAGTTGTTGCGAAACTCATAGGCTGCGTGCTCCCGCTCCTTGCAGATAAGATTGGTTTTGACCCTGCAGTCATGAGCAGCCCGTTCATAACTACCATAGTTGACGCGCTGTCACTGCTGATCTACTTTGCACTTGCAGTAATGATAATGCACATACCCGTTACTTAACGAAATCAGATTATAATACATGAACACAAAAGCACTCCTGATCCCATTAAGCATTATTACAGGCTCCGCTGCACTTGCAGCCGGAGCCGCTGTTGCAGCAGGCGAAGCTTTTTATAACTTTGCCCTTAAGAAAAAGAAGAAACGCAAACCCCTTGGGCAGATGGCCAAGAACCAGACTCCTGACCAGCCCCTCCAGGCTCAGGGAGACATGCGGCTTGAATGGGTAGATGAAGTAAATGCAAAAGATGTTACCGTCACTTCTTTTGACGGTCTTACTCTTCACGCCTTCCTTGCTGAAAATCCAGGTCATACAGACAAATTTGCCATAATCCTCCACGGTTATACCTGCCATGCCCGGGAAATGGGATTTTACGGAGAGAAATTCTTTGCTGAAGGATTCTCTGTACTGCTCCCCTCCGCAAGATGCCACGACGAATCCGAAGGTGAATTCATAGACATGGGCTGGTATCAGAGGCTCGATATCATCGACTGGATCAGGATGATAAATAAGAAATATAATGATCCGCAGATCGTGCTGATGGGTGTTTCAATGGGCGGCGCTGCCGTCATGATGGCGTCGGGTGAAAAGCTCCCTCCAAATGTTGTCTGCGCAATAGAAGACTGCGGCTTCTCCTCCATCAAGGAGCAGTTTGACCACACGCTGAAGAACATGATGCAGATACCTCCGCAGCCTCTCATGACCTGCGCGAATTTCGTTACCCACATAAAAACAGGAATAGACATAAACAAAGACGGCTACAGCACGAAGTGCCTTAAGAACTGTAAGATACCCATGCTCTTTATACATGGTACCGCAGACAAATATGTTCCGTTCTGGATGCTTGACAAGAATTACAATGCTCATCCGGGTCCCAAGCAGAAATATATCGTGGTCGGGGCTCCTCACGCCTCTTCGGCATGGCATGGCGGCCGGGAATACTGGGATAAGGTTTTTGCTTTTGTGGATTCTTTTATAAACTGAGATCCATCAGGCACTTTTCAGTTTTTTATCCGAAATACCCATATAGACAAGCAGGAAGATGAGCTGTGCGATCGTTGAGACGGGAACGCACAGTCCTGTTATGAACATGCTTCCACCGCCTGCATTCATCAGGATGTATGCCATTGGTATCCTTACAACGACTCCAATTATGCACTGGGCAAGAGTGATATTTGCCTTGCCGCAGCCATTCAGATATCCGCATGTACAGAACATGGCTGCGGAAAATACAGTATCCACAGCATAGGCTTTCGTAAAATCAAACGAAAGCCTTATTACTTCCGGGTCCCTGCTGAACAGTCCGCAGAAAAACTGTCCGAATATGAACAAAAGGGCAAGCATTACCAGACCGCCTCCGCAGGCGATCGCGGTTCCGTAAACCCATGCTTTTTTTGCACGTTTTATCTCTCCGGCACCGATATTCTGGGCGACAAATGCAGCGAGCGACTGGCTGAAAGCGCTGGTAAATATCATTATGAATGCAGTGATCTTTCCTGCCACTCCAACGGCAGCCGCAGCCGCAGTGCCCAGTTCATTCATTACCGCGCTGATCACAAGAAATGAAATGCTAAGGAGTATCTCGTTGAGGGCAAGCGGTATGGCTGTCTTGATTATCTTTTTCATGAGACCGAAATACGGTCTTATGTATCTCAGTCCGAATTCGAACGGCAAAATGCCTTTTCTGTATCTCTTTATGGTGACTGCAAGTGAGATCACCACACTTATCGCCTGGGCCATGATAGTTGCATACGCCGCGCCTGCGGCACCCATGTCAAACACTTTGACCAGGACTATGTCTCCTGCAATATTCAGGAAACAGGCAATGGCAACAGCGAGAAGCGGTGTTTTTGAATCACCTATTCCACGGAATACTGCCCCGATCAGGTTGAATCCCGTAATGCAGATGCATCCCGCCCCGCATATGACAGTATAAGCAATGCCCTCGCCCATTGCGGATTCATCAAGATTGAGGAGTCTGAGCATGGGGCCGGCAAATGCGCAGAACAGCACAGAAAATACTACAGTGATAAAGAAAAACAGGACCATGCTGCTGCCTATTACCTGCCCGGCCTTGTCAAGCCGTTTCTCACCGATAAACCTTCCGAGAAATACTGTTGTTGCAGTTGCCATACCGCTTATCATAAATGTGGCATAGCTAATTACCTGACTTCCTATCGATACTCCGGCAGTTGCCTCCGTTGTGGAGAAGTTTCCGACTATGGCCATGTCCACTGCGCCATAAAAAACTTGGAGCGCAAGCGCTCCAAGTATCGGAAGCATGAATATGATCAGTTTTCTGATTATTGGGCCTTCCGAGAAGACCTGGCTGTCATTCATATGTATGATCTGTCTCCGATAACAGTTCTGAATTCCTCTGTACCGGATTTTCCATTAACGAACCTGCCGGCACACTTTATGAATTTTACTGCGTCTTCGACCGAAGCGTCAAGCAGAGGATAAAAATCGGACATATCTAGTCCGTCACATACTCTGCTCTTTGCGGAAACCATTGCAGGTGATCCTTTAAAAGGCGACAGAATGCCGTTCACTACTCCGTATCTGTCCCTGATGATCGCGTAAAAAGGTTTTATATGCCAATATCCGGCTTTGAGTTTTTTCCAGGCATCTTTCCATCCATAGACTTTTTCTATCGATCCCTCAAATGCCCTCCGGATCGACCTTGCCGGGAACGGAGGTATCTCAGTCCTTCCGCCGTTGTCCCTGTCGAGCCTGTGCTCTATTGCTATGTGCATGAAAACTGCCTGCTTTTTATCCGGGCACATGCTGTTAGCAAGCGAGATGATATATGGATGTGCCAGGCTGTCAAGTGCATAATGGCATAGGAAACCGCACAGATACGAGAACGTGTCTTTGTTTTTAGTCCTTTTGGCAAGTTCCAGGAGGAAATCCCCGCAGCGCTGTCTGTGCATTATGGAAGAATAATGGTTGTACTTTGGCCAGCAATACAAAAACGGGTCCGGACCCAGAAGTCCGAACCGGAACAGTTCGTCATTCAGATCCAGGCCAAGCCTCTGCCGCACCCTATTTCCCATTACCGCGTGCATGACTATGTCAGGCATTATCTTATGTTCTCCAAGTCTTTGAGAAGGGCTGTACAGCCCTCGTTTACATCTAACCAGGTTGCTTCAAAATCACGTGTATACCAGGGATCGGATCCCTGCTTTTCCCGGCATATTCCATGAGCATGTGTATCTTACCGTCAGGATCCCCGCCTGAGATCCTGGTCATGTTCCTTATGTTGGCATGGTCCATTCCGACCAGTACATCAAACTTTCCGTAGTCACTGCTGTTCATCCTGCGGGCTCTCTTACCGGAACAGTCTATGCCGTGCTCTGAGAGCTTCTTTCTGGCTGGAGGATATACGGTATTTCCAAGTTCTTCAGTACTCGTTGCAGCGGACTCAACATAAAAGTCCCTATATTCATCAGATGACGCAGCAAGGCTGTATCCGGCATCCAGTATAAGCTTTTTCATTACAAACTCTGCCATCGGCGATCTGCAGATGTTGCCGTGGCAGACGAATAAGATCCTGATCATGTCTGTCTCTTGTCAAAAAAGTTTTACAGTTTGAGTATGATACCATTAAAACGACGTAAAGGCAACTTCATGACAGCATGATCCCCCGCTGTCATTTTTTGACTTTTCATTTTGTATGATTTATAATACATTCTGCAAGATTGGTATATCTTATCTATGAGGTTTTAACATGACACTTGCACAGATGCAGTATTTTGCTGCTGTTTATGAATATGGAAGTATCATCAAGGCATCTGAAATGCTCCACATTTCCCAGCCGACCATTTCCATGGCTATCAGAGATCTGGAAAATGAATTCGGGATCTCTCTATTTGACCGCATTTCAAAAAAGCTCGTTCCTACTCAGGAGGGCATCTATGTTTATGAACAGATAAGTGACATCTTAAACCGCATTTACACCCTTACCACCTATATGCATGACACAGGGACGAAAAAACATCCCCTGACCATAGGCATACCTTCCATTGCCGGTACTTTTATCTTTTCAACCATTATCAATGATTTCCGTGATAAATATCCCGAGATCGCTCTTGATATTTTAAAATGTGACTCTACATCCATAGCCAACCTTCTTAACAACAATACCCTTTCGATCGGAATATCCGTTGAAAAGGATACTTTGAATGAAGAAATGCAGTCCTTCAGGATACTCTCCTCCGAATTTCTTTTCTGTGTATCCAAAGATCATCCTCTTGCTTCAAAAGAAATGGTTTCTGTTGAAGACCTTAAGGACGTTCCGATCATTTTAAATGACTCCAAGTCATATCTTACGGTTGAGATAAAGGAGCGGTTTTATAAGAAAAACCTATCTCCCAACATAATCTCTTTTGCCCCTGAAGTTGCTCTTGTACAGATGATGCTGCGTGATAATAAATGCGGTGCTTTTTTCTACCGGGAGCTTGCTGACAGCATACCTGACATAGTAGCCATACCGCTTGAAGAACCTCTGCCTGTTTCATTTTCCATTTACTGGAATAAAAAAGCAGTATCAAAAAGAGCAGTAAAAGCTTTGAAAACTTCAAAAATGCCTCCAAAAAGCGGATGTTTTTTCTTATGATACCCGAAATATGCCTGTTTATCAATTTGAGCGGAGCGCAATTCATGAAAACTTCATATTCTGTGCGAAATTGTTTGACATGGGAGGTTTAATTTTTTCTCGATTTGGGCTATACTATATGGGAGCAAATTATTTGG
>JAZOAJ010000174.1:0-2835 GCA_045595385.1 Lachnospiraceae bacterium
CTGAATATCCGGAAGCGCTTTCGGCAATCTTAAAAAGTGCTCCTGTATATGACAGCAGTTGTTCAAAAGAGGCGCAGGTGCTTTTCATTGATAAAGAGGGGGGCTACTATGTAAAAAAGGCGGTTAGTGGAGCCCTTAAGACAGAGTCGCTCATGACAGAATACATGCATTCTTTGGGTCTGTCAGCGGAAGTGCTGTATTATGGATCATTTGAAGACAGCGATTATCTTCTCACCGCGCGAATTCCCGGTGAAGACTGCATAGATCCGAGGTATCTATCCGACCCTAAGAGGCTTTGTGATACTACAGCGACGCTTTTGCGCACACTGCATGAGACAGAAGGAAGCAAATGCCCTGTAAGGGATCGGGTCCGGACATATGCGGATTCGGTGATGAAAGGATTTGACGGTCATGATTATGAACCGGATCTGTTTCAGGGAATATGGGAATTCAGATCATTTGCTGAGGCCAGGCGCGCAGCTGAGGAAGGCTTGCCGCTGCTGAAAACAGATGTACTGCTCCATGGAGATTATTGCCTGCCAAACATATTACTTGATGACTGGAAGTTTTCCGGATATATCGATCTCGGAAACGGCGGCATGGGTGACAGACATATTGATATCATTTGGGGCATATGGACACTCATGTTCAATCTCAGAACAGACAAATATACAGGTCGTTTCATGGACGCTTATGGAAGGGAAATGATCGAACCTGAGATGCTGCGCATGGTCGCAGCCATGGAAATGATCGGAGTATAAAGATTTGACTGCAGAAGAATTATGGAAAAGATCCGGCCTTACCGGAACATATGAAGCATGGCCGTTCGGGGAAGCTCCGGACAAATTGGCGGACTTAGTAGTACAGGGGATCAAGACAGCAACCTGCTCCGCATATGACCTGTATAGCATGAATAATGAGCGGCTTCCTCAAGCGGGGGATCATAGTGTTATCTTGAATTCAAACGGAGAAGCAGTGTGTATCATTAAAACGCTCAAAGTATATGTAACTGAATTCAATAAGGTTTCAGAAGAGCATGCCTTTAAAGAAGGAGAGGGAGACCGCTCTTTGGAATACTGGCGCAAGGTCCATGAGAGTTTCCTGACAAATGAACTTGCTTCCATAAATAAAACTTTTGACGGGAATACAAAAGTGGTCTGTGAAGAATTTGAAGTAGTGGGGTGACAGTTATGGAAGGTCTTGCTTTCATTACATTAAGAGATAAACCCGCACTTAAAGAAGCAGCTGCTGAGTGGTTCCACAGTAAGTGGAGAGTGCCTAAAGAAGCGTATTTGGAGTGCATGGACAGCTATCTGAAAAAAGAGACAGAATACGGATGGTATCTGTGCATGGACGGAAATAAGATCGTCGGCGGGATGGGCGTTATTGAAAATGACTTTCACGATAGAAAAGATCTAACACCTAATGTTTGCGCAGTGTATACGGAGGAAGAATATCGCGGCCAAGGTATTGCCGGACATTTGCTTGACATGACGGTAAACGCTCTAAAAGCCAAAGGCATTACTCCTGTCTATCTGGTAACAGATCACACCGGTTTTTATGAAAGATATGGCTGGCAGTTTTTCTGCATGGTCCAGGGAGACGGGGAAGCTGAAATGACGAGGATGTATATACACCGATAAGATCCAGATGCGGAGGAAATAATGGTATATCAAATGATCGGGGTTTCACAAATAGATGCTTTATGGGAGCTTCAAAGGCTTTATAAAGCGGAAATTGGTGAAAAGGTTCCTGAAAACGAAGAGAAAGAGCATCTGGCCAAAGCCATCGCCGGGGATAAGATCGTTTTTTATGGAGCCTTAGACGAAGATCGCCTGGTAGGATGTTGTTCGATCACGATCGGTTTTTCAACCTTTGACTATATGGCAAGTGGTGTATTTGAGGACTTCTATATCTGCCCGGAATATCGCCGCAAAGGCATTGCACGGCAGTTGGTGCAGTTTGCTTATCATGAAAGCGGAGTATCTTCGCTTACCGTCGGTTGTGCAGATTGTGATGTGCAAATGTATCAGTCACTGGGTTTCACAATTCCGCTTGGAAATATGCTGGCGTTTGAACAATAAAGAGACGGTTGGTGCAGAGGCCGTATAGATATTGGAAGGTACATACCATGCATGAAATAAGTAATGATGATTTCTATGATCTCGTAAAACAATATGATCAGGATAGCGAATATTATATCATCGGTGAGGTTGAATATCTCCTTTTGCGGGATGACAAGACTTATGAAGGATTAAGATCTCACAGGGAAGCCCTGCGCTTTGTGTTTGAACGGATGGTGGAACAAAGCCTGGAGGATAAAGAGAAAGCAAGGGATATGTTTGGGGACGAAACTGCGGATAAACTTCACCCCTGGGTTTATGATATCAATAAGGCGCAGCCATCACCACTGGCTTCGCAGGAATTCTTCTACTGCCCGAATATTGTAAAGACTGATCATTACGGCAACGTCTGGTATGACGCTGAATGGGAACACGAGAACAGCGGAACTACAGTCCCTTACTGGTATGCATTGATGGAAACGGTATATGGCAGAAGAAATAAGCCTGAGGACTTCAGAAAAATTAATGAGGTTCTGTTCCCAAAGGGCACAGATGCACTTGACATCTACGAATGGACAACAGACTGGTCCGATTATTTCGATGCCGGTCATGAATGGTATGGAGCATGTTGCTGGACCGTCTATGATAAGACCATGAACAGATATGCAGTAATGCTTGTTTCGGCAACAGACTGACAAGATGGAAAGAAGAGCAGGCTGAGCTGATCAGTAAGTGTCATTTCGATCCTTACCCGTTCGGCAGTGGTGAGAAG
>JAZOAJ010000175.1:0-2890 GCA_045595385.1 Lachnospiraceae bacterium
CCCTGAAGGGCGCTCACATAGTGGGCTGGAAACGTCCACCCGGCAAGCTGTAAGCCGCAGCACCGGAAGCGAGTTTTGCGTGGCATATGGCAACATATGTTGCGAAGCGTAAACAGCATGGCTGTAGGGATGGCTATTGAGCATCGAAAGACCAATTGTTCCCGGCGGACGACGCTGTTGACAGAGCGGAAGTCAACATACATGCGAACGATAAGGCGATGGACGCATGTGCCCGGCGGTGTCGGAGACCCATTCATGCAGTACAAAAGTGAAGCGTCAACAGTGGGAGATCCCGCAAGCTCCGCGCGATGTGTGAACGCGCGGTATGGCAAACAACCAAAAAGGGAGAATGCCAGACGGCATGTGGGAAGTCGGAGGCCCGAATAGTACCGGTGAAGCCGTGAACAAGATAAGCGGTGGAGGGAAGTCGAGAATGAGCTGTTCCTCACAGCTCAGGCCTGCGAGACAATATCAAAGAGGAAACATTTGCTGTACCCAGAGGCAGACTTCTCCGTACTCAGAGACGGAAGAAAGAAGGACAAACAAATGGCAACGGAATTGGCGAGAATAGCGGAATTATCTGCGCAAAATCCAACCATGGTGTTTACCTCTATAGCCCATCTGATCAATGTGAGGTTCCTGCGGGAATGTCATGAGAAGATGGACGGGGATAAGGCTGTAGGAATCGATGGCGTGACCAAAGAGGAATACGGGAAGAGACTTGAAGAAAACCTTGTAGATTTGGTGGACAGGATGAAAAAGAAGTCCTATAAGCCGAAGCCTGCAAGAAGGGTCGAGATTCCCAAAGATAACGGGAAGACAAGACCGCTCAGCATTTACTGCTATGAGGATAAGCTGGTGCAGGAGGCACTCCGGCGTGTACTGGAAGCCGTCTTTGAGCCGATGTTCTACGACGAGATGATGGGGTTCAGGCCGGGCAGGAGCTGCCATCAGGCATTGCGCAAGCTCAACTGTCAACTTCCTCTATTTTTTAACCCTCAAACATAGGGCATCATTATTCCACGTCAGGATCCTGCTTTCCGGTGAGGAAATTTATGATCTCCTCATAGGATCTCGGACTTGCCTCGATTGCTTTGAACAACTCCTGCCGTTGAAGCTCCTGTTTCTTCTTGATCAGCTTATTGAGTTCTTCAACAGCAGCATCGTATTTATCTTTTATCTGGAACACCAATTCCTGCGCCTTTTCGATTTTCTCATCAAGGGGAATGGTTCTTCTTGTCCTTGCCATGGCTTTATCTCCTTTAACCAGATATCGCCGCGTCTGCAGCTTTCTTCTGAGCAGCTTCCTCTTCAATACGAGCCAGTTCTACGCTCAGCTCTTGTGCCTTGAGTTTGATGTCCTGAGCAGTCATCCCGAATGCGTTCAGGATTGCCTTCTGTGTCGCGGTGACTGCGTGATCAAGGCGGTATTCATTATCAAGCCCTTTGATCATTTCGATCTTATCCAGTTCTCTTAACGCTGCGGGAACAGTCATGAAGTTGAACTTTTTATCGTTCTTCATCATCTCTTCTTTCAGGCAGGTATATATCCTGTTCCTGATAATCAGCGCAACGAATTCGACGAAAACCTTACTGTCGATGGACTCGCTTCCATAAACACGCTCTGCCTTATCTCCAAGATAGGATTTGTCACCTCTGAACAGTTTTTCCGAGCTGTCCCTGCTCTTATACAGTGTCAATGCTTCTTCTGCTGTCATCTTTTCCGACGTGATGATAACAAAATACCCACAGAGCTTTATCTCCTGGTCGATGATATCCGTGCGTTCCCTTGCGCAGCTGAAGGCTTCATCTTCTTTGCCCTCGTGGTAGTAAATCAGATCGAAATACTTCGCGTATTTCCCAGTTGGCCGTACCTGCAGGCCCTGCCATGATTTCAGCTGTTTGGCCATCAGGTCGATGTCCTGTTCCAGCTTTGCCCTCTCCGCTGTATGCTTCCTTTCGTCATAAAAGACATGGAAGTAACGGTCATTCCCATCGGAAGGATACAGCTGATGCTTTACCGTTGTCCCGTTCACTTTGAACGCGCGGATACTCGAAGCACGGCTCTGTTCAAATGTCCCGTGAACCTCCATGACAAGCTCTCGAACCAGCTTCTTCATTCCCTTGACCATAATGACGAAGCTGTAGCCCTTATTGTCCATGTAGTGGATATTTCCCTTACTGAAATACCCCCGGTCCAGGATAAAACCGATGTGCTTGTATCCGTAACCTTCCGCCTTCTCAAGCATGAACTGTAGCTGTGAAACATCAACGATGCTGCCTGGATATGCTTCGTAAAAGAGCGGTTCTTTATTGTCTCTGTCAAACGCCACTGAATAATTGAAAACCGGTTTGTCAGATCCCTCTTTTGAGTGTCCGATTTCCGCAAGGTCGACATCACCAGCCTGGCAGATCTTGTTCGTTGAGTCGTAGGAAATATAGATCTTTTCCCGGTGGTCTCTCTGTCTGTTCCACTCGTTCAGGAACGCAACACGTTGGCTGTCCATGTCTTCGCCAAGGAATTGCGAAATCCTGGAGTCGCTGTAAATCCTCATCTCCTCCGTCATGAGCGGATGATTATAGGCATACGCCGGATAATACTGAGCGGCATTGCCTTCCGTCATGATGGAGTACACCGCAAGGTCCAGGAACAGACCGGCATCTCTGACGATGATCTTTGCAATCATCCGATCCAGAAAGTACTCGCTGATTACCTTTCGAATCACAAAGTATGCACCCACATGCAGGCAGCTGCTTCGTTCCGGCCCTTCCGCCTCCTCTGTAAGTACAACCTCCGGAAAGTAACGAAGGAAGCTCGTGTTCGGGATCATCAACCCGGGACGTCCCGCGCATTCCTTTCCTATGCATACGCGTTTTGGAGAGTTATATT
>JAZOAJ010000176.1:0-14679 GCA_045595385.1 Lachnospiraceae bacterium
TCATTTACCATGACCATGGGAAACTGAAGCTTCCCCTCCCTGTCCATGGCGTGGAGCCTCATGATACCGGTGGTGGTTTCCTCGCAGCCGCCGGTCACATACTGTAATTCATCGGTAAGCTCGGTGTGAAGCATATGCACGAGATCGCCGCCGTCATCGATTATGATATTGCAGTCATTTTCCAGTACTCTGCGGATGTTGTCATTATACTCTTCGTCTGTGCATCCGTGTGTAGCGAAGACTTCGAGTCCGTCACTTACAAGGGCGGCAGCCACATCATCCTGCGTGGACAGAGGGTTGCTGCCTGTAACGAACATTTCCGCCCCGCCTGCCTTAAGGACCTTGCACAGATAAGCTGTCTTGGCCTCGAGGTGAACGGAAAGCGCAACGCGTACCCCGGCAAATGGCTTTGATGCAGCGAAGTCTTCCTCAAGTCCCCTGAGAAGAGGACAGTTTCTTTTTACCCATTCGATCTTGCGTCTGCCCGACTCTGCCAGGCCTATGTCTTTGATATTACTCATGTCGATTCCTTATCATTATTTATTTTTCATTCCGAGTCTTGCGGCTATCTTTTCGCATTCGGTAAATATCCTGGCTACGTTCATGGAAAGGATCTTCTTTTCCTCCATGACCATGCGGCCGCCAATGAAGACGGTGTCAACTTCGCTTCCCTTTGCGGAATAGACGAGAGCCGATACCAGGTTGTTTGAAGGGAAGAACTGCGGCTCAAACACATCAAGGAGAATGATGTCCGCGAGCGCTCCGGGAGCAATGATGCCGAGCTGTCCCTCCATTCCGATAGCTTTCGCTCCTCCTTCAGTCGCGGCCTTGAGGACTTCTACAGCGTCAAAGCAGCGGGCTTTTTTGGCAGCGCCTTTGTAGACCAGAGCGGCAGTGTTCATCTCCGCGAACATGTTCTGGCAGTTATTGCTTCCGCATCCGTCGGTTCCGATGCAGATGTTGAGTCCCGCCTCAAGGAACTTGTCAACAGGAGCGAATCCGTTGCCGAGCTTCATGTTGCTCTTGGGATTTATCGCAACAGAGACGTTCTTTTCCTTCATTATCTGAATGTCCCTGTCTGTGGCATTTACACAGTGGGCAGCGATCACCGGAACGTCAAATACGCCGAGGCTGTCAACATACTCGATGGGAGTCATGCCGTGCTCATCGGCAATGGTGGTCATTTCCCACTCGCTCTCAGACAGATGAATGGTCTGGCCAATGCCCCTTTCCTTAGCGGCGGCAGTCATTTTCTTAAGATAATCCGCCATGCAGCTGTAGGGAGCGTGGGGTCCGAACATGAAAGATACGCGTTCATTTCCTGCAAATGCGTCCATCTCAGCCGTTGCCTGGCCGAACTTCATGAGCGACTCCTCGCTGTCCGCGGTTCCCGCAAGCCCTCTGGAAATGACTGCGCGGATGCCGGAGTCATTTGCCGCGCCGGCACATGCTGCTGCAGGACCCTCGGTAAAGCCGGGGGTGGCAGACTTGATGTTCATGTCGACAAAGCAGGTCGTACCGCTCTTGATCATCTCGACTGCAGAGAGCATGGTCCCCCAGTAGCAGTCTTCCTCGGTCATGAATTCTTCGACCTGCTGGACTTTATCCAGCCATTCGTAGAACTCGAGGTCGTCCGCGAAATTCCTGAACAGGGACATGTAGGCGTGGGTGTGCGCGTTAATGAGGCCCGGCATGACGATCTTGCCGAATGCGTCGACCACTTCGTCCGCCATGTACAGCATTTTCTGGGGGATCTCCGGAGCGACAAGCGCGATCCTCTCCCCGTCTATGAGCACATCATTTTTTTCGATCTTGTAGCCTTCGCCGTCCTTTAGAAGGACGAGGCCGTCTTTTATTATAGTTTTCATGCCGATATTATAATGAAAATCCATGTTTAAAACAAGGGAGCAAAAGGGTATAATACATGCCGGAAGCCGTAGGCTGAAGATGGAAAAAGGAGTATCATATGCCGAAAGTATTGCTGACCGGCGGCGGAACTGCCGGACATGTCACACCGAACATCGCCCTTATCCCTTATCTTAAGGAAAGAGGCTTTGAAATAGAATACATGGGATCCTATGACGGTATCGAGAAGAAGCTCATCGAAAAAGAAGGCATCCCGTATACCGGCATCGATTCCGGAAAGCTGCGCAGATACGCGTCTGTGCAGAATCTCAAGGATCCCCACCATATCCTTCACGGCATCAGGGAAGCCAGGCGCTACATGAAGAAGAACCGCCCGGACGTGGTCTTCTCAAAAGGCGGTTTTGTAGCCGTTCCGGTCGTACTTGCAGCGCGCAGATACCATATCCCGGTCGTTATACACGAAAGCGACCTTTCCCCGGGACTTGCCAACAAGATATGCATTCCGAGAGCAAATAAGATATGCTTCAGCTTCCCCGAGACAGAAAAATACCTTGGGGGCAAGGGTATCCATACAGGCCTGCCGGTAAGGGATGAACTGCTTAAGGGCGATCCCGCAAAAGGAAGAGAGGCCTGCGGATTTGATGGATCAAAGCCTGTGCTCATGGTGATCGGCGGAAGCCTGGGATCCCTCAACGTGAACAATGCCGTCCGCGGAGCTCTCACGGAACTGCTTGAGAAATTCCAGATAGTCCACATCTGCGGAGCCGGCAAGATGGATGCGTCATATGACGGGACTCCCGGCTACGTTCAGTTCGAGTATGTTTCAGACGGGCTTAACGACCTCATGGCCATGAGCGACGTCTTCATCTCGCGCGCGGGGGCAAACGTCATCTGCGAGCTCGCGGCGCTTAAGAAGCCTAACGTACTCATCCCGCTCGGAACAGACGCGAGCAGGGGCGACCAGATCCTCAATGCCGAGTCTTTCGAAAAGCGCGGATTCTCGCATGTACTTCTTGAGCAGGACCTTAATACGGACAGCCTGATTGCCGCTGTGACTGAAGTCTTTGAAAACAGGGATAAATACATAGATGCAATGGAAAAGGCCGGCGGGGAAAATGCCGCGAGAATGGTTGCGGACATCATAGCCGCGACTGCAGGCGAGCCTGTTTCAGGTGATGATTTGGAAGTCACTGATGAAGAGATAATGGCAGCCCATATGGAAGAAGACAACGAGCAGGAAGAAGAATAGTTCATATAAAAGACCAGCGCCGGACAGCAGATGCTGCCGGCGCTGTTTTTTTGCCCTGATGCAAGGTCAGCCGAGGATCTCTTTAAACTTGGCAAGGCCTGCTTCAAGCGCAGCCTTGTCCTGCTCGCCGGGCTTCCAGCTTACCATTGCCTTGTCACCCTTGTATCTGGGGATGAGGTGGATGTGGAAATGGAACACGGTCTGCCCTGCAGCTTCATTGTTGTTCTGAAGGATATTGATGCCGTCTGCCCCGAAAACTTCTGTAAGGGCGGCAGCAGCTTTTTTGGCAAGTACATAGGCCTTGGCCTGGAGCTCGTCAGGTATCTCGAATACATTTGCCACGTGATCCTTGGGCAGGATGAGCGCATGTCCTACGGTTGCAGGTGAAGCATCAAATATGATGCGGAAATCGTCATCTTCATAGAGCGTCGTTGTAGGGATATCGCCGTTTGCGAGCTTGCAGAAAATGCAGTTATCGTCTTTCATTTTTTCTACCTCCGATTATAAGTAAGAATGTGAGCAGGATCCCGAAGAAGAATCCGCCTATGTGAGCGGCGCCGTCAACGCCGGTTCTGGCAAAGCTTGAGTAAAATACAAATATCAGCAGGATTATGATGCGGGCAAATACATAGGTTGGCCTGAGCTTCCTGAAGCTTATGAAAGTCAGCAGAGCAATGCCGCCGATCAGCCCGTATATCGCTCCGCTCGCTCCTCCGGAGATGGTGTTGATGTCGCGGAGATGGTACCAGGCGGCGGAGACAAGGTTCCCGCCTATCCCGGAGAGCATGTATATCAGCAGAAAGCGGAAGCGCCCGCAGATCTTTTCCATGTTATAGCCGGCTATCGCGAGATACAGCATGTTGGAAAACAGATGCATTAGGCCGAAGTGCATGAACATGGATGTGACCAGGCGCCATATCTCAAACTTCCCGAAAACATAGGGAGCAAAGTTGGCTCCCATTGAGAGCATGAATGAGGTGTCGGTCACCCTGCCCATCGCGGAAAGGACCAGAAAATAAGCCACATTTAAAACTATGAGGGCGATGGTTACAAAAGGTATGTTCCTGACGGTGGCACTTCCCTTTGCGGCAGACCTTGAAGTCTTCCCGCCCCCGAATTCGAACATGCCGTCAGTGTATTCCCCCCGTATGGCATTTTCGATGCCGTATCTGAGGCCGAAGAAATCATCCGGCTGGTTTTCATATATAAGAAGCTTCCCGCTCTGCTCATCAGCGAGCCAGAGATTGACGCCTATCGAGGTAAGGCCTTTGTCACGGTTTACGTCTCCGGTGATGACGATGAACAGTATGTCATCAGGTCCGGACGAAAGCCCGATGACCTCATGGCTTTGCAGGCTGGAGCTTATGCTGTAAAGCTGCGAGGAGGAGCAGATCCTGGTCCTGGTATTGTCCACGAGGACACAATAAATACCCCGGCCGTTAACCTGGTTCCTGAGGATGCATATCTCAGGAATGTTCGTGGTAGCCAGGGCAAAATTCTGTGATCCCAGGAATTTCAGTATCGCTGTAAAAATGAGCCCGCCCTCCAACTGTAAGATACAAAAATAGTATCATCTTTTCGGGCGGAACTCTATAAGAAAATGAACTTCATGTCCGCGAGGGTAAGGGTGTCGCCGGGGAGGAGAGGTAGTCTCGAATAAGGATCAAGAGGGGAGTCGTTTACAAGGGAGCCGTTCGTGGAGTTAAGATCTTCAATGTCGAAAGCGCCGTCCTCATTTTCATATATCCGGCAGTGGGTCCGGGATATTTCAGGGCGTTCAAGATGAAAGTCCGCGCTGTCTCCTTCCTTTCCTATCGTGAAAGGAAAATGGTCCAGCAGTATGAGGATACCTTCCGCATTGCCTGTTCCGTTTAGCCTGTGAAAAGGAAGCTCTGAGATATTCAGCGGCGCTGTATCAGAAAGCGGATCTTTCGGTTCCGGATATTCCGGTTCTTTCACAGGGGCAGGCCGGGGAGGCTCATAATTGGCCGCAAAAGCAGAAGGCACATTTGTTTCTTTTATCAGCCTGAAGATCCTGCCGGAATTTACGGCATCATAGATCTCCGATGCAGATTTTCCTTTGAAATACAGCTTCGCCTTTTCAATAAAAGACGCATGCTCCGGGGTTTGTTCATGCGTGGTGTCAGGCACTGGGGTTTCCCCGGGTATCTCTTCGGTATCCGGTATCATTTTTTCTGAGAGTATATCATGGAGCGAGACCGAGTCATCCCGGGTCAGCCGGTTTAGTGTGAACACATGTGTGACCAGCTGCGGGTCATCATAATCGATAAGAGAGAGCAGCCGGTCGAAAAATACTTTTATGTCGGGCTGAGGGTCCGATACCTGACCGGGGTCGGCACAGAACCAGAACTCATTGTCCGAATGATCCAGAAAAACAGAATCAGTCCTTAAGATGATCCTGTCCGGGTCTATTAAGAGTTCCGCAAGTTCATCGGTCAGAGCCTTCAGTGAGTCCATAAAAGAGAGAAAAATATCATAAGACATTTTCCGTGTCTCAAAAGTTTTTTCAAGTGATCGTTTTCCGGTGATCTCAAACAGGTAATAGGTCTGGTCATTGAGCTTCTCTGTTTTTAAAGGCAGCAGATGAGGAACCTTGTTGGTTGAGATCATTTTCAGGAAAAAAGAGTTTCCTGTATCTTCTGCGGGACCTTCGATGACCATGTAACTGATGCCGGAATTCCTGCGGTAGCTAATCTTCATCGTCCAGACCTCCTGTCAGCATGCTTAACCCTTCTTTAAGGAGTCTGTATTTCAGCAGGACATCCCTGCCGTCAAGAGCTGCAATATTTATGCGGTCTGACACAGCATCTTTCTCTGAAGGCGCGTTTTTAATGGTCAGATATACTGCTTCTGAGAATTCCAGTATCCGGCTGTGAATGGTGAATGATGTGGTTATGAACCATGCGGTTATCACAAAAACGATCGGAAGGATAACAGATGCTTCGATCGTAAAAGAGGCAGGAGCAGATGCATTAAATATATTGGAGATGGTTTTCATCTTTATGCCTTTCAATTATTTCAGATTATCATCAGCAGGCAAATGTAACCCGTCAGCATGAATGGTATGAACGGGATCCGGTTCCTGCCTTTAAACTTGAGCATGATCATAAGAACAATGGAGGCGGCTGAACTTAATGCAAGGGATATCAAAAGGAGCCAGAGATTGTCAGTCAGTCCAAGCGTTACCCCGGATGCGATGAACATTAAGCCGTCACCCATGCCGATAGCCTGCCTTGAGAGCAATGATAAGAACACCAGTCCAAGTCCTATGCAGCTTCCAAAGAGCAAGTCCCAGATCCTGGCCTGGCCTTCCAACAGTTTTAGGACCAGCCCTGAGGCAAAGAGAGAAGCGGTCAGTACAATACGGACTTTTCCGGTCTTAAGATCCTCAAGCGCTGCCCATCCGATGCCAAGCAGAAGGACAGTCCTGGATAAAAGGGAAAAAACAGACATGTTCATTCTCCGTGCGCGGCACACTTGGGACAGATGTGCCGGCCTTCAGTTTCTGATATGTCCACTGCTTCAACGGTCCTTTTGAGGTTTGAACAGTTCAGGTCGCTGTGATAGAGGATCCCGTAGCCGGTCACATAATACACGCCTGAGTGTTCATCGGCGCAGCTGCATTTTCCATATCTGCCCCCGCTGCGGTTCCTCATATTGTCTATGTGGTCAGCCGGAACGGCTTCGATTGACAGATCAAGATAGGGACATGAAGGGGACGTGTGATATGCTGTGCCCGTAGGTGTAACATATACTGTATGACCGTCCTTCCCGCTTTCATGTGCGCTGCCGCTTCCCCCGCCTCCGCACAGATCGCGTCCGATCCATGCACGGCAAATGCATTTTTGCATGAAGTCCAGATTTCCTATCCCGTCAGGCAGATAAGGGAAATCGTACGCATATGTCACGATTATGCTGAGAAGGCCGCTTTCACAGTCATAACCTGAAAGCAGGGTATGTATGCCTGAAGCCCCGCCCCTGATCTGGGAATTATCTATTCGCTCTGACAGAGTTTCATCCATTATCTTTGCTTTTATCGTCAGCGGGTTGGCAACGGCCAGAGCTTCTGCTTCGGAATCTTTAGCAAGATACAGTGCCTTGCCGATATCCCTTGCGGCCTCTTCCACATGGATCTGTATGTCTGCCTGAAGGGATATCAGCAGAAGGAAGTGGACGATGCAGACAGCGAAAAAGATAAATATCGGCAGGGCAAGGGATGCTTCTATGGTAAGTGAGCCGGAAAAGGAGGGCAGAAATGCCCTTTCACGGACCTTTTCGGTGATACTCTGAGGGATGCCTTTGGGGATACGCATTGTTTTGTTTGATATGGAATGCGGTCCGATCATCTGAAAGGACATTTCTACCCTCCTTTTCGCTGGCTTGTTCTAGTATGAATATTCTTGTGTCATTGAATATATGTAGCCGTCTTCAAAATAGCCGACGACATTTCTTACAAATGGAAAATTAATGAACAGCTGGGGTGCAGAGTATTTAGCATCAACCGTTACACCTGTCAGGCAGCTGCTTATCCTGAAATCTTCGTTCTCGGAAAGGCACATGTCCGCCTGGATCATGTCCATTGTCCGAAAATACAGGGTTTTGTTGTTTTGCATTAGCAAAAGCAGTCTAAGGTAGGATTCATAGGAAAGACCGGATCCGGTTCCGGATGGGGACAGTGCGTCACTTCCGAAATTCTTTATGCCTGCAAGCGACAGATACCAGTCGCTGTCATCTTTTATCGTTTTGATCTTATGACCTTCGATCAGTGCCTTTACGTCTGCCACGGATTCGGCAAGCGCCCAGGCAGCCATGATCACTATCTGAAATACTTTGATGACTACAGGCATTCCGGTGAATCCGACCAGTGAGGTCGCAAGAGCGTAAGTTTCCGCTTTTTTGCCCGGACTTTTAAGAATACTGATCAGATTGCATCCCGATCGTATCAGGACGATCTGTGAGACCACTGCAGAAAGATTGCTCTTATCTGAAGCCTTGCCTGCGATTATGTATTCAGTTTCATAATCCAGGGCAGTGTCATCATATACATCAGTGCAGTTTCCGAAATGCTGGAGTATGTATTCTCCGAACAATGCCTTATCAGCGGTCGCTGATAAAAGATCGCCCCCGGGTTCTGCCGGACTTCCGTCTGAGTCAGTTGACGATGGAAGGTCGGATGTTTTAGTCTCTTTTTCCGATATATCTCCCGCAATGAACCCGAGAAGGCCGTTTTCGGCTATCTCTGATATTCTGCTAAGGAAAGAGGAATCTTCCTTTTCAATCTCGAAAGAATCCAGATTGACTCCGAGAGAGTCAAGGCTGAAATCGGAAAAATCTGACCGGTATCCATCTATCACGGTTTTGTAATAGTCAGCGTTTTCGGCAGTAAGAGGATCCTTTGTGATCTCCGTAAGCTCGTCGATACTGTCCAACTTTTCCAAGTAATATCCGGTTGTGTCCAGATTTGAGCCGACAAGGTAATAGTCAAAGTCGGTATCGGCGCTCTTCTGCCTTATGTCTTCAAGCTGTTCGGATACTATCCCGTAAACCTCATCGTCAAAATCCTCCCTGTTGACTTTTAACTCGTTTTCCAGTTCAGATACTGCGTTTTTTGCTTTTTCCGCGTTTTCATAATAATCGTCAGATGATCTTTGAATCTTTTCCAGACCGCCTGTAAGTTTATCCTTTGATCCGGCCAGACCTGACATGGAATTCCTGAATGCTGTCTGTGCGGATGCGTCTCCGTTTTTAAATCTGTCAATGCTGGCTGATGCCTGATCCAGAAACTGTGACGGCTCTCTGGCTTTTGACTTAACGGAGTCTATGGTATCTTTAAGATTACCTACGGATTCTTCAACTTTTGTAAAAACATCCCTGTAAGACTCGATCCTGTCCATGAAGTCACTGACTTTGTTTCCCTGATCAAAGATGGAAACATTTTCCAGTATCCGTCCTGCAGCATCTGCGGGTAGAAAGTATTTCATGTATTCAAGGACCTGGTCCGCAAAGGCCTGCCCGCCCCTGTCTGTAGGGGATATTTTGGAAGTTAAGGACGAAGAATCAAAAGATGCCTTATAGATATCGGCAAAAATGCTTTCTTCCAGGACACCGGACTTCAGATTGTCTGCGCAGTAGTCATTAAGATCATGAAGAAACCCGTCTTCCGTACTCCAGAGCATCATCACGCCATAGCGGTCGAACACAGGCTCGGCAAAACCGGAAAAAACTGAATCCGCAGCCATATAGGTGATGCTCTGCAGTTTGGCATTCATTGAGCTGACTCTCGCAGACTCTATGAGCGTCATTATGAGCGCGCAGGTCAGGACAAGAGTGAGGGACAGGTAAATGGAAATGACGCCCTCGATCCTGTGCCGTATCAGATGCCCCCAACCTGGGACGTGATATTTGAGAAAATGTTCCGGGCAAGAGAGGTTATCTGATTCTTGAAAATGATAACAAGACCGACAAGGACCAAAAGGATCAGAATGACCTCTATCACGCCAACGCCCGAGTCGTCGTTCAGTTTGTTTTTTGCCGCTGCAGCAAAACCGTGCAGGCGGAAAAACACTGAATCTCTTAAAGAACTGATTTGTTTCAACATGAGTTACCTCCTTTAATAATGTATTTCTAAACTGCAGTATTAGAATCGTATGGACATGACCGCGGGGTAAGCAACGATGACGATGACTATGATCAGCATCATGACCATGGGGATCATCAGCTTGGTACTGGCTTCTTCACCCTTTTTACGGGCGAGCCTTTTGCGGTCTTCAAAGGAATCACGGACTTCCTGCCGGAGCAGGGTTTTCATCCCGCGGGCTCCTTTTGTGATGTTCTGCTCAAGAATGCTTCCGAGTTTCATGTACTGGTGAAGAGCACAGCGCCTTCCGAACTGCCCATATGCCTGAGCTTCAGAAGCACCGTTTTTTATCTGTTCAAGAGTGAGCCGCATTTCCCTGTAGGCAAAGTGCGGTTTTTTGGGAGCGGAGCTCTCATATTCCGTGACAATGCGCTCCCATGCCTTGAAGATGCTCAGCCCCGCCTCGTATAAAAGGCTAAGTTTAAACACAATCTCGGTGAAATCCATGATCATTTCGTCCTGCCGGGCTTTTAGCCTGTTTTCAAGAGTCCTGTCATAGACGAATATCAGAAAGACTGTTACAACGGCGCCGAACAGAAGGAAGATGCGGTCAGAGTTGCTCCCGATCTCCCTGAATACAAGGGGTTTGCCGTTGATGCTGTCAGGAAGGGAAACTTTCGGGGCATATGCAGAGTTGCTGTTTTCAATGCTTTCATATATGTTGCGTATCAGGAGCTCTTTAGCAGAGATGCTTTCGCCGGTGACCATGAGAGGGAAGCAGTAAACACGGGATGTATCGCCGATGGTAAATGTGGCATACAGATCCACAGGGATGAATTCGTTTTCTTCAACGGTATCAGATATTTCACCGTTATAGTTGATCAGGGAAATATCCCGTATTTCCCATTCAATCTTTATGTTCCCAAAAGTATCTATAAGGTCAAGGGGTTTGGAGACGCTCTCGGGCGAATCATTTTCATTAAGAACTGCTTTCATGACGCCGTCATAGCTTTCTTCAAAAGTTTCAAGGATCTCTTCTTCCGTCATTCTGATGCTGTCTATGGTGAGCTCGATAGTTTCGGCAGTGTTGTCATATTCAACATCCAGCTGATAAGCAGTGTTTCCGCTTCCATATTGCCCACGGGTCAGAAAGCTTACGATGGAGTCCTTCTTCTGGGATATAAAAAGGAGCATCCCAACCATGCATACCGCCATAAAGATCCCTGTCAGCGAAGCTATCTTTTTGATGTTGTAAAGATAGATCTCTGCATCGACATTTTCCCGGACGCACAGCTGTTTCAAGAGCGAAGAGACGTTTGAATGTGCATGTGAAGGATAGATAACCTTAAAAAGGTCATAGACTCGGGCCGAGGCCGGATAGAGAAACCTGAGGGGATGCTCCTTATTATCAAGATTTTTAAATATTTCTTTTTTATAGTTCCTGAATATCAGTGCAAGGATCAGGCAGATGGCAGGAACTCCGGCATAAAGAACGATCATTTCACACCTCTATGTCCATTATCTTTTTCGAAATATAGTAGGCAGCGGCATAGACGGCCAGGCAGATGGTCATGATGAGTATTCCGGGCAGATTCCCGTAAAGAGGAGACAGCATTGAGGGAGCAGAGATGCCGATGTAGAGGATCATGGCAAGCGGCATGAATGTCATAATATTCTGCTCCAGCTTTTTTGAGCTGACCAGGACTGATATCTCATTTTTTGTATCAGCCTTTGCTGCAATGTCGCCGGCGGTCTTGTTAATGATATCTACAAGGTCACCTCCGCCGCGTTTTGCTATCTGGAAAACGGAAGCGAAAGTTGAGATATCCTCCACACCGCTCCTTTTCGCCATGTTTGAAAGCGCTGTTTCGGTGTTTATGCCGAGAGATATCTCATGCACGACTCTGTTGAGTTCCATGTAAATTGGCGAATCGGCACCATACAGAGATTCCATCTCCCGGCGGCTTTCTTTCAGGGAGTTTTCTACCGAATACCCCGCCCTGAGCGCGGCTGTCATGGACCCTAAAGCATCCTTGAACTGCAGTCCGAGGATTTCTTTCGTTTTCCGGGAGATGTTCTTTTTATTGAACCGGTGATAGATAAAACAGGCAGGCGGGAGCAGGATGAATGCCCACCAGGACCTGTAAAAGAAATATATGATGGCTGCAAATAACAGATATACGCCGATCTCTTTTATGAGTTCTTTTTTCATGAGTATCTGCCTCCATGGAGCCTGCCTGTATTTTTAAAGGGGCTGTCTGTCGGGGCCAGCAACTGTGCTTCTGACAGACAATAGAGTGTGTTAAGTACAAACTGGCCATCAACGAGTTCTTCGACCTCTGCGATCTCGGTAACTATGCGCCTGCCGTCTCTCATGCGGCTCAGGTGGACCATTATGTCCAGGGCAGATGCGATCTGAGCGCGTATCGCCATGAGCGGCATGTCGGCAGCGGTAAGGACCATCATCTCAAGTCTTGTAAGCATGTCTCTCGGGGAATTGGCATGCCCTGTGGAAAGGCTGCCGTCGTGTCCTGTATTCATTGCCTGCAGCATGTCAAAAGCTTCAGCTCCCCTCACCTCGCCAACAATGATCCGGTCAGGCCGCATTCTCAGGGATGTTCTGATAAGGTCGCGTATGGAGACTTCATTCTCTCCTTCAGTATTCGGGGGCCGGCATTCAAGACTGACAAGATTGTCAATGTGGCGGATCTGAAGCTCGGCCGAGTCCTCGATAGTGATGATCCGTTCTGACTTGGGAATGTAATCGGACAGAGCGTTAAGGAATGTGGTCTTGCCTGATCCGGTTCCTCCGCTGATGAAGATGTTGTAACCCGTCTCTACAAGGTCCTTTAGAAAAGCGGCGGCTTCTTTGGTTATGCTCCCGAACCGGATAAGGTCATCCATGGATATCGGATCTTTCGGGAATTTTCTTATTGTGACTATCGCGCCGCCTACTGAAACCGGCGGAAGGACAACATTTACACGGGAACCGTCCGGAAGCCTTGTATCAACGATGGGAGAGGCTTCATTTACCCTTTTATTAGATTGGCCTGCAATGGCCTGGATCACATCGGTAAGCCTTTCTGCTGAGGAAAAACAGCCGTCATATCTTGAGAGGACACCGTGCTTTTCAATGAAGATGCGGTCGGGACCGTTGATCATGATCTCAGTTATCTCGTCGTCATCAATGATCTCCTGGAGAACATCCAGCCCCCGTACGGAGTTGTACAATTCCCTGCAGACCTGCAGCCTTTCCCTGACTGAAAAGAGCGATCCGTACAGTTCCTCTCCGACCATGGCAGCAATATGTTTTTTCAGTTCGTCATCATCCGGGGAACGGTCAATGTCGATATCATTGATGAGCCGTTTCTTTAAACGGGCAGTCAGGTCGTTTTTTTCCATCTGTCTTTTAATCTTCTGGTCTTTGAAGGAGTGTTTTGAAGGATATAAGCCTGATGTTCATGGGCGTTCTCCATCTTTTGAAGTATGTCAGGCCGTTCATGCTTAATAAAATAATCATGAAAAGCCATTGCCCTTGATCCGCTGTATCCGGAGCCGGGATCCCCTGACACTGCCGTCTGATATGCGTTTGAGAAAAGATAGATCTTCCTGCAAGCTGCACACAAATGAAGGAAATTCCGGCAGTTGGTTCTCAGGTTAAAGATGATAATGTTATAATTGCCTGCGCTGGCGAGGTCGGTGATGAATGACCGCCATTGCGTATACGCGATCTCGTCCGGATCATCTCCCGCAACTGCCGGAGCCACATAGTGGATATTGCCGACCTGGACGGCGCAGAGCTTAAGAAGATCAGCCAGTTCATATCCCATGGTGTAATAAAAGATCAGGTCAGACAGGCTGCCGTTAAGCATGAGACTGTGCTCATAACCAAATCCGGAGAAATTGTCCAGATCGATGTACAGGGTCTTTTTCCCGGAAAACTCCGGAGTGCCTGACAGAAGGACCGCAAGATCGCCGGGGGAATAGTCCCCATCGAGGGCAAATATCCCAATGGCATAAGGATCAGAAGGGTCATCAGGCATTTTGCTGAAAGATGAGTTCGCTATTTCTTCAAGGTCTGACAGCAGACATGACATCGGCTGATACATGAGAATTTCTTTAGGTGACGATACAAGATCCTGCCGCTCCCCCAGGTACACGATCTCTCCTATCTTTTTTTCCGGCTTGAGGTTGATAATTCCTATTTGTTCCAAATCCCGGGGGAGCAGCAGTATATCGATGCCGCAGTTCTTAAGGTGAGCCTTAAGGGACTGCGGATCGGTAAACCCGGAAACGTCAAAAGGCGTATCATGATCACGGCAATATGCCAAAAAATGATGTATATAATCGGAGCTGTCACTAAAGACAGCCAGGGAATATCCTGCCATTATGAACCTCTTTTCCTGTGTAAAAACCCGCATCGGAACCGATGAGGGACATCCGGGACCGGATGATGAGCACATTCTAAACGGGCAGTCTTTCACTGTCAATGGACCTTCGCGCGATTTGTGAAAAACCACGGTATATCCGATGTGTATTACAGAAAATGTATTACAGCACTCCACAAAAAGATGCCGTTTACATATATACATTAACACTTTTCAATCCATTCCCCACATAATATAATTACCGTGAAATAGGGAAATACCTGTGAACTGAAAGGAGACCGTCATGAAGAACCTGACACTTGGAAAGACCGGGATAACTACTCCCCAGAATGCATTCGGTGCCCTGCCCATCCAGAGGGTGAGCACTGACTATGCGGTCATGCTGCTCCGTAAGGCATATGACAACGGGATGACATATTTCGATACCGCAAGGGCATATACAGACAGCGAGGAAAAAGTCGGCATCGCATTTGAAGGAATGCGGGATAAAGTATTTATTGCGACAAAGACCCAGGCCAAGACCGGCGAGGCTCTGAGAAAGGATCTCGAGACCAGCCTTAAGCTTCTGAAGACGGACT